>JBJUHT010000101.1:0-24059 GCA_046070105.1 Dolichospermum sp. | reverse complement strand
GCGTAGGCTTCGCGGTTCATTTTGTATGACATATTTTTATCCTTTTTTGATGATGATAAATTTACAGATTTCCGTCAATTTTGTTATTAAATCCGTATATTTGACGGCTACCAACAAGAGGAATTAATGTGATTTGTTTTTCGTCTCCCGGTTCAAATCTGACTGCTGTACCTGCGGGAATATCTAATCTCATTCCTCGCGCTTTTTCTCTATCAAAATGTAGAAAACTATTAACTTCGTAAAAATGAAAATGTGAACCGATTTGAATTGGTCTATCTCCTGTATTTGCTACTATTAATTTAGTAGTTGGACGATTTGCATTTAATTCTATTTCTCCTACTGGGGTAATAATTTCTCCGGGGATCATAATCTCATTTCTCCTAAGTTACAAATTTTCTAAGAATTGCACAAATGGTTTAAATGCTTGTGGACATAATTCGGCTATTTCTTGATATCTTGCATTTGCTAATATGATTGGTGCATCTACAGATTCTTTATAGCTTTTACCATATTTTTTGAATATTTCCTCTACTATTTTTTTAGGTGGAATATCATGATTTTGATCTTCCACTGGTATTGTCCATGTTTTTGGTAGTTGAGGTTGAGTAACATCAATTCTACTGGATAGTTGACTTTCTGCTGCTAAAATTAATGATTCTAAATCATGTTTAAAACAGAAAACCTTGAATCTTTCCTGGAATCTGTGATCATTAATGCCTTTGCTTTGTAAAGTTTGTTGGAAATTCTGTAAAATTCCCTGTTCTAATTCTGGTAATGTTTCATGAGGAAATCCTTTATTTTTAGGATATAGATCAGGTATGACTACTACAATAGAATTGGGAATGTTATTAATAATATTTACTGCTTTAATGGGAATTTTAGTCAGTAAATCTTTTTTAGCATCACCTCCTCGATCATTATTTTTGCCTTTGGTGGGAATAAATTCAATTTTGATACCTTGTTGTAATTTTACCTCAATTAATGGTCTTAATAATGCTTCCATTGCTAATTTATCAGATGGACCCTCTACATAAATCTCTACTTTTTCAACTTTCATGGAAGTCTCTCTAATTCATCACTACGGTGTAATTGTTCTATTTCATCTGCACCAAAATCATTAAGCATATCAATTAAAACTTGAGAATTTCCAGGTTTAATAAATTTAGCTTCCCCGTTTTCCTTTCTGATAACCGCAATTCGAGAAATATCAAATTGTGTGAGAAAATAAGATGAGTGAGTAGCTAATAAAATTTGAGTGCGTTCAGAAGCTTTTTCAAATAAAGCAGCAAGTACGGGAAGGGTACGAGGATGAACACCTTGATCTGGTTCATCAATACAAATTAAAGATGGTGGATTTGGCTGTACACAAAGACAAATCCAACAAATTAAACGCAAAATTCCATCTGATAAATCAGCAAGACTTAACTCTTGATCAATTCCTGATTCTTGCCAAAAAGCGATCACTTCTCCTGGTCCACCGCGTGCTTTTACTGTTAATCCTTTAAAACCAGGAATTACAGAACGTAAATGTTGTTGTAGTTCGTCAAATGCTGTTCTATGTTCAGTCATTAAATAATGGAGAACTGAACTTAAATTACCTGCATCTTCATGTAAAATCGGTTCTTGTTCTATGACAACTGATTTACGAATTTTGTGATTGGCTATATTAAAAGAACTATAAAATTCCCAGTTCAGAATATATTCGCATAAATTGTACAATGGTTCTATTGTTGAATTTATCATTGTACTCAACATCAACTGATTATTGCGTTTTTGAGAAAATTCTCCAAGTCGTTTTATTGGTTTTTTACCCATTAAAAACTTGTTAATGCCTCCTATAGTTTCCATGTATATAAAATGATCTTTTTCTTGACCTTCTGATAAATTTGATGATTCTACACGCTCAAAAGCAACTTGTGTCCTGCCAATAGGTCCCATAATTTCTCCTGAATATTTCAGACCATTTGGTAAATCTGAATCAAATTCAATTTCCCATTGGAATTTTGCAAGTCCAGGATTATGAAAAATTTGTTGACCGATAGAACCAGAAACGATTTCTGGTGGTATATCGTGATAAAGGCTATCACGTAAAAATTTGAGAAATTCAAAAAAACTAGATTTACCTGAACCATTAGCACCAACAATAATTTCTAATGGTTCTAACGGGGCTTCAAAATTCCTAAAAGGCCGATAACCTTGAATATTGACTGATTTTAATCTCATATTATTGTTTCCTTGATTTGTACTTTCTCCTATTTTAATCTTTGTTTAACGAATGGGATTATGTACAGTTACTAACTTTGTCCCATCAGGAAAAGTGGCTTCTACTTGGACATCATGAATCATTTCTGGTACACCTTCCATGACATCATCTCGTGTTAATAAAGTCGTGCCATAACTCATTAAATCTGCCACAGTTTGACCATCTCTTGCACCTTCTAAAATAGCAGCAGAAATAAAGGCCACTGCTTCAGGATAATTCAATTTTAAACCTCTATTTTTCCTTCGTTCCGCGACTAAAGCAGCGGTAAAAATTAATAATTTATCTTTTTCCTGGGGTGTAAGCTGCACGGGGTTCTCCTTTAAATTTGCCAGACTCTAGGAATACAATTACCACGATTATGATAATTTATTCTTAAATTTTTCCAAATATTTGTAAACCAATTTCTCACTTCTGATATAGAATTACCACGATAGCGACATAAAAATCCCTGTTGTAAGCGAGTTACTCCAGAAAAATCATTTTCCATGATTAAAGAACGGGCTTTGTCAATCATTTCTCCAGAAACGGAATTTCCTACCCAAACCAAACTCCCAAGAACCGGTTTTCCTGCTAAACCGTGAGGACTGTAAAATACTTCTTCATTGCCAGGGATGATTTGTCTATCAATCCATAATGGGATATCATTTTGCCATATTTCTGTGTGCGATCGCATCTCTCCCTCTAAAAATTTCTCACCTCTAGCACTTCTACCAAATCTTATAATTTCCCAGCCTAAATAATTGGCATTTTTACCTAATTCTACCCGCAAATCTTGGCGATAAATTGCCACATTAAATAAAATTATTTCTTGGGGTAAATATTCTAAATAAGCATCATTATCAATTTGGATATTAACAATTTGTTTTGCTAGTAACCCCTGACTACGATATATTTTACTTGCGGCTGCGGTAGTAATTAAGGCTTTTGTCTGGGGTTGGAGGTGAATATCAGATGTCAGGCGATCGCCGCCTACAATGCCCCCAGCCGTGTGTAAAATCACTGTATGGCAAATTTCTTGTCCTTCTGGGTAAAAGGGTCGTTGTACCTTAAAAGGTGCTTGATGGTGATTGTAAACTAATTGAGTGGAATTTTGGCATTTAGCATAGACTAAATTGAGTTTTCCATGCCAACTTTTATCTATTGGACTGTTAATAATCATTGCTAGAAGAAATAGATTTTATCTAATTTTAATTTTATAGCATTTTTGATTTTTTATTTAGAAACACTGTTGTAGTTACTGCTATTAAATCAAGAGGTTTCTCTTTTAACTCAATTATTTTTTTAAAAACTATATAATTACGTATTTACATTTAGATTAATCAGGATAGGTAATTAATTTTCCCAATCATTCCCTAAGTAAGATGCGGCTTTTACAGTCCATAACCACAATGTGAAAAATTCATCTATTGCCTTGACACCATTTCAGGTCAAAATATAATAGAATTTCCATAAATACAGCATCTACGAAAAAATATGACAGCTAAAGTAATTAGTGTTTGTAATCTCAAGGGTGGAGTTGGTAAAACTACGGTCGTTATGGCTTTGTCAGAGTATTTAGCAGGGGATACCATGTATCGTCAACGGGTTCTTGCTATTGATTTAGACCCTCAATGTAACTTAACCACTGCTTTAATGTCTGAACAAGTCTGGGAATGGCAATATAATTATCAAGGATTAACATTACCTTTTTTATTTAGAAATGCTGACCATTTTTTAAGCGGTGGTAATTATCAGAAATTTATCGTCAAAGAAGAAGTTTCTAATGTCAGAAATAAAAATTCTTTTAATTGTCTACATCTCATTCCTAGTAGTTCCAAATTATTTGAACTTCAAGAAGATTTTCCAGAAACTTCTGTGGCAATTTTACGTCAACTTATCAATCCATTACTAACAGAATATGACTATATTTTAATAGATTGTCCCCCCAGTATTAATAATATTATCAAAAGTGCTTTCTATGCTAGTGATTACTGTATTATACCCTGTGTTCCTAGTCGAATGTCAATTCATGGTTTAGAACTATTACTAAAACAAATTGAGAAGTTTAATCAAGATTATCAACATGACCTCAACCCTATAGGAACTTTAATTTCTCGTTATAATGGTACTGTTTCTCAAACACAGAATTTGAATTTTATTATTGTCAATCCTTTTTTCCCACCAACTTTCTCTAATAAAATCCCAGAAAGAGCGAAAATTGCGGAAAGTTTAGATTTTAGTATGCAGCTAACATACAAACAAAAATATGGTGATATTCATGATGTAATGATAAAACTAACTCAGGAATTTATCCAAAAATTAGATCACATTAATCTATTGAAAATGGTAAGTTTAGCATAAACACTAGCCTGGGGTTTCAATTATTTTCAATAATTGCCAATTTTACATCATTTCATAAGCAGTAAAGGGTTTTTATTCTCGAAAATTTAACAGCAGTTAATTTGCACTAAAAAAATGACAATTACCCCAAATATCAACAAAATTCCTAACCAAATTAAAGTTTTCAACTCAATTGTTCTCCCTTGCTGCTTTGAAATCGTATTTTCTACCCCTTGACGACTGTTAACAATTTTTCCCGTAGCTACAGTCACAAGAAACTTTAACTCAAAAGGTAAAAAATTCCCTGCTGTCACAGGTGTACCACTCAATTGCAACTGATAAGCACCTGGTTTAGGGAAAATAATTTCTGTTCCTGGTATTTCTTGATACTTTTCAGCCTGCGTGGGTTTTAATAGAGGTTGAATTAATGCCGGTTCTCCTGTGACATGAGGTTCAGTATAAATAGCTAATTGACAATGACAATCTTTTAAAGGTATGATCTGGCCACCTTTACGAGTCAGCAAAAACCAAGCTTGTGTAACTTCTCCAGCGCGGGGACTATCATTAGGCTCTAAGTGGACAGTACCACCTACGTCTGCTGATATTTTGACTGTATGAGCTAAAACTTGAGTATTTTCAGTTACTATTAAACTAGATAAAATCAGTAATAATAAATACTTAATTTTATTTTTGTGACAAGCAAAAATAGTAAAAATATTTAATCTACCGCGATTTTTTGGGAGGAACATAAAACTTTTTTAACCCTAAATATATCCAAAAATACCGAGAACGTACCAATAAAACACCAAGGGTAATTATCCCTAACAAAATGACGGTTAATTGGTTTCGGAAGTAATGAGAACCCATTAAAACCGTATGAATAGCACTTAATAATAAGGCTGGTACACTAAAAAGATGAATTTGCCGCCAATATTTACCTAATAAGTTTTGCATAAAGTCAAAACTTGTACAAGCAGCGGGTGTGATGAATATTAATGCTACAACACCAGCACTTATTCCCCATTGAAACTCTAACGGTAAAAACCAAAATGCGGTAAAATTCCAGTTTAGGGCGTGTTGAAAATGATGAAGAGTATGTACCCCAGATAACACAAAAGCCCCAACTCCCAAAGCCCGACGGTAACGCAGTAGTGCAGACCAAAAACTATTGACAGGACGAGCAATCAAGGACAAAATTAAACAAATTAGGGCAGCGTGGCCGCTATAGTCTGTCATGGTGTCTCCTGTCCGCAGTAGGGTAATAACACCAATAACTAAAGTTACCCACCCGCCTAACTGGAATAGTTGACTGCGGCGATCTTGACTAAGTAGTGCCGTAGAAACACTTACACCCACCATGATGGGTAGTGTACCAATCCCAAAAGCTAACATAGTCACTGCACCTTGCCACAAGTTACCTGTGGCCGCTGCCTTGATTTGGGCTGCGTATAAAAAGCCACAAGGCATTAGTCCCCATGTCATGCCCAAAATTACTGGTGTCCACCATTGAGTTTGTGCGGATAATTTCATCATATCCGCACTGAGCTTGTTGTGTAGGTTACTTTTTAATAAAGGGTGTAATAAGGGAATATGCGGTAAAAAACCCGGTTTGATTTGTCCTAAACCAAACCAAATCAGCATCATACCCGTAATTATGGCTATCCAATGCCGCAAATTACTACCAATTCCTGCTAGTTGTCCACCTTCTACTAATACTGAACCTATTGAGCCAATAGCAGCACCAGCTAAAGTATAACTCAACATTCGCCCCAAGTTCAGTAAAGTATGAAATTTTAGTTGTTGTTGCCAAGTCGGGTTTTTTTGCTGCTTGGAAAGGGAAAAGGCCACTGTTAATGGTCCACACATTCCAAAGCAATGTCCAAAACTGCCTAGAAAACCTAACAGTATTATAAGTGACAAGTCTAGCATATTAATTATGGAAATTGGGGAAGTATTCTATTTTTCATCTCTTACCATGAGGTTCATGTCAAAAGACAAGCTGTCAAACTTGGTTTGCTTGTCAGATTCCCATGGTTAAAAGTTAAAAATATAGCAATGACAGGTGCTACATTACGGAGAGTGTATCTAAATTTCAGTTTTAGTACGTAATATCTACTCCAAGTTCCTAATATCTTAGAGTGTAATTTAATTTGTAATTAATTTATAGTCTCAGTATTTTTATTTATATTCTTCTTTGTCACTAAAACTATCAGTTAAAGGTTTAACAACTTTAGCGATCGCTTCTTGAACAAAAACTTTGATAAACTCATCTCGACGATTAATCTGAAACTGCTGTTGTACTACTTCTGTTATTCCTCCGTCACCCCAATCTTGATCATGACGAAAATACTCAATAAAGCTTTTCCCAGCAATGCGGGTTAAATAAGCGGCTGTGACACCTTGAATTGCTCTAGCAACAATAAAAGTAGTGACATTGAGTTGTAAAGCTGTTGATAATAGTTGAATTGCTCCTTTGACGATACCTAAACCAGCGATAGTTTTTCCTAAGGAAAGGGCTAATTCTTTACCTCTTTCCATGTTTAAATCGCAACCGTATATCTTACCAATTTCTACTACCATTTGGGCATTAACGGCGGCAGTTGCCAGTAAATCTACTATTGGCAATGGTGTCACAGAAACCACACCTGCTCCAATCCATTGATAACGAACGATGATTTTATCAGCTTGACGACGACGCTGGGAGTCTATGAGTTTGCGGGCTTCTTCCCCTAAACGCAGAGATTGTAAAAGAATATTATCCGCAATTAAATCCTCCCCTTCAGCCCGTAAGATCGAGGCCATGCGTCGCAACAGAGGTATAATATCTGGTTCTGGTTGGTAGGTTTCGCCGGTTTCTAATTTAGCTATTTGCGGGTTAGCAGCGATCGCTACCACATCATTAGTAGCAATAAAACTACGTACTCTTGACCGCAATCTCCCCAAAATCACCTCTCTATCAGTATCAGTATATAAATCCGTTTTATTTAGCACTAAAAGCGATCGCTTACCAATTTCCGCCAAGCCCCGCAGTGGTTCATATTCAGAACGCCTTAAATCATTATCTACCACAAATAACAGTAAATCGGCTTCCGTGGCCAAAGCCCTGGCTAGTTGTTCCCGTTCTGTACCCCCTACCCCTGGTTCTAAAATCCCTGGAGTATCGGTAATTAATATCTTCCGTTCCAAACCCTTCAACCGTAAACAATAGGTTTCTCCCACCTGGGTTGTCCCCATGGGGGCATTGACTTCACCCACTATCCGCCCCATAATGGCATTAACTAGGGAGGTTTTACCGGCACTTCCTGTACCAAAGACAACTACTTGAATTTCTCCCCTCTCTAAATTGGCTTCAATGTCCCTAGTGCGACTTAGTAATGCTTGGCGTGTCACTTCATCTTGAATTTGGGCTACTTGTTGACGCACTGCTTGTAAGGTGGAAGAAGCAGCATCAGATTTAACCGCAGGAATTTGGGCTGGAGTCACTCTTTGACCTTTCCTTCCAGATTTTTCTTCCCCTTTTCGCAGCACTAGTATATAATAGACAAAGGCGGCGATTAATCCACCAATCAAGAAAATTAACAGTAATAATAGTAAATTACCTAACAATGGTGAATAGGATAACTGCCAGTAGAGCCGAGAGAGAGAATCAATCAGCCATAGGGTTAACGCCAAAATGACGATGAGGCCGACTATCAGTGTTACTACGCGAGACAAGGGCATGAATGATAAATTTATGACTATATAATGGTTCGCTCAGTTTTCTCAAGTATAAAGCACTTTTTTTCCAGATCCTAGTCTGTAGTCAGAACTTTAGTTCTATTTTCTAAACCCTACAGCCACAAAATCAGGGCTAAAGCCCAAATAACTCAGAAAAAATATAAATTTTGTGACATCGATGTAAATCTGGTCTGAGCAAAGATGATTCTCCGGCTTGACCAGTAACCAAAAATAGTCTTTCATTTACCTGAAATATGCTGTAAAATCATATAATTCCACTACTTAATCCTCAATTATGCTGTACAATTGATCATGAGAAACATTCAAAATAACGGGTAAAAATCAATGGGACTGTTTGATCAAATTCTTGGGGCTGTTAATAATTCCACTTCAGTCGCTGGCTTGAATGACTTGCTAAATGTTGTTAATAATTCTACTCAAGCTGGCAGTTTGGATGATTTGCTCAATATTGCCACCACAGTTAAACAATTAGGCAATAGTGTTGGTGTAGACTCTTCTACAATCCAATCTCTTCTATTGGTGGTCGCTAAAGAAGTACAATCATCTTTGCAAGTGAAGGAGGCTACGGACGGAAGTCAATCTGTACAGGATTTCGTTAATCAATTTGCCGTTAATTCACCTAGTTCTGAATCGGTAAATACCCTATTTACCCCAGATATTCAAGCAAAAGTCACTGAAAATGCTGCCCAGATCACTAATTTAGATGTTGAGAAAATTCAAGAATTATTACCTAGTTTAGTGCCTTTAATTTTAAGTTTTTTACATAAGAGTGGTAATCCTTTATTAAATAAATTTCTGGCTATTGACGGTGATGTTGATATTGCTAATTTACTTAAATTGGCTACCGGCTTTTTAGGCATTTAATCTCCGTTAATCTCAACTGCATTTGTGCAAACATTATAGCAGGAAATCCACGGACAAACGATAATTTTAAGAATTGTGAACTGTTAACAATTGAGTTTATGAACGCAGCCCAGGATAAAACAATAGTCCGCGAATATTTTAACTCCACAGGCTTTGATCGATGGCGACGCATCTATGGTGATGGTGAAGTCAACAAAGTTCAGCTAGATATACGCACTGGACATCAACAAACTGTGGATAATGTCATGGGCTGGCTAAAAGCTGACAACAATTTACCAGAATTATCAATTTGTGATGCCGGTTGCGGTGTCGGTAGTTTAAGTATTCCCCTGGCTATGGAGGGTGCTAAAGTCTATGCCAGTGATATTTCTGCTAAAATGGTATCAGAAGCTCAAGATAGGGCTGTCAAGGCTTTTTCTAATACCATAAATCCCTCCTTCACCGTACAGGATTTGGAATCTTTGAGTGGTAATTATCACACTATCATCTGTTTAGATGTTCTCATTCATTACCCCCAAGATAAAGCCGATGAAATGATTTCTCACCTGTGTTCTTTAGCACAATCAAGAATTATTCTCAGTTTCGCGCCTAAAACCTGCTTTCTGACTATCCTCAAAAAAATCGGTAGTTTCTTTCCCGGACCGAGTAAAGCCACTCGTGCGTATTTACATCGTGAAGCTGATGTGATTAAAATCCTACAAAAAAATGGCTTTTCAGTGCAAAGACAGGCTATGACTCGCACACGCTTCTACTTTTCTCGCTTGCTAGAAGCAACTCGTATACCTGCTACCTAATTAAAGGTATAAAAGTCTGACTCTTAACTCCTTCCCCCCCCTCTGGGAAGGAATTAGACATCTCCAGAAAAGATTGATAGAACTTAAGTAGGTGAATGAAAAAAACGATATAAGTAACGAATCAAAACCTATTCCCTTGTCATAACGACAATTTTTAACACCAACCTACTTATACGGATATTATATTTTTGCCAAAATTCCTGCCAGAAAATTGCTAATAATACACCCAGTGTCGAAAAATTGCACTAAAATCACTACGACGGTAATCTTTGGGTGTCAAGTATAGGGTATTTTGAAGTCAGCTTGACGATAAAATTAATCTCCTTGCTGTAGCCTATGGGCTTACTTCCCTAAAAAATTAGAGAGTTAACTTATGTTTCAGTTATTAAGCCGGGTTTTGCTATGGCTCTTAATTGGTGTTGTAGCCTACTCCTTGTTTCAAAGATTTTATCCCACAGGAACTTTTGTCGGTAGATTCATTTTAGGACTGATCATTGTTGTTTTGGCCTTGGCTTTTCTTAATCCCAATGAACCAGCAGTATCTTCATTGTGGCGGCTTATATCCTTCCCCCTCAAGCCCTTGGGAGCTTCGGTTTTAATGTTGTGTGTAGCAGCACAAAAAATTAAAGGAGGTGGTATAGATAAACCAGGAGGTTATTTACTAGGATGGGCTTTAGGTATTTTACTTTTATCTAGTACACCAGCGATCGCCTATTTTTTAGTAAGATCACCAATTGCTACAGTGGAGGGTACTAATCCCAATTACCAATCTTCCTCATCTGCTTTAGTAGCCTTAGCCCCAATCAATACTAGTCCTAGTATCTCAGATATTCAGCAAAATATTATCCCGCATCAGGAAGAGATCAATTCCCCCATTATAGCTTTCAATAATATCAATAGGAACATTCCCCCTTATCTACTTCAAAATCCCCAAGAAATCAGAAACCGTGGCTTACGGGTGGAGGATTTTGTTCCTAGTGCGGAAACTCTGCAACTTACTACCCAAGTATGGGAAAGTTATCTCAACCAAATTTATGTTTTCTTACGTGGTCGCTAGTGATAATGTTTAAAATATAACTGGGGTGAGGGGATGAAGGTGGGAACAGATTAATCATTAATCATCAATTGCATGGCTAAATCGCACAGACTGGCTAAAATCACTAATTATTTACGTCCCTATTGGCGAGAAACTATATCAGGTATTATCGCTTTATTGATTGTCAATGTACTGGGGGTATATATTCCCTTGTTAATTCGTTCTGGAGTAGATACACTTGCAAATGCAACGGGTTTGAGTTTTCATCAAATCATACATTATGTGGTGATCATTGCTCTACTCAGTTCCGCTATGTGGATGGTACGCATGGCTTCCCGGATTTGGATATTTGGTGTGGGAAGACAGGTGGAATTTGACCTCAAACAACGCATTTTTGAACATCTACTCCGATTAGAACCTGCTTATTTTAACGTTAATACCCCTGGGGATTTAATTAGTCGCGCTACTAGTGATGTAGATAATATTCGACGATTGTTAGGCTTTGCTGTCTTGAGTTTGGCAAATACTATGTTCGCCTACGCTCTCACATTACCAGTTATGTTATCTTTGAGTGTAGACCTGACATTGGCATCATTAGCAGTTTATCCCCTGATGTTCCTGGTGGTGCATTTTTTTAGCGATCGCCTGCGTGACGAACAAACCGCTGTCCAGGAAAAACTTGCAAATATCAGTGAACTTGTCCGGGAAGATATTAGCGGTATTACTCTCATTAAAATTTACGCCCAAGAAAAAAATGAGCGTCAGGCTTTTAATCGGGAAAATCAACAGCTATTAACTGCTAATCTGCAATTAGCTAAAACTCGCAACACTCTATTTCCTCTCATTGGTGGTTTAGCTAGTCTCAGTTCTTTAATAATCATCTGGTTAGGTACAGCACGAATATCTACTGGTTCTCTAGCAATTGGGGATTTTTTAGCCCTACTAATTTATGTAGAGCGTTTGGTTTTCCCCACGGCTTTATTAGGATTTACCATTACTGCTTATCAACGAGGTGAAGTTAGTATTGAGCGATTAGAGGCTATTCTCAGTGTAACCCCCAAAATTCAAGACACAGCTAATAGTCAACACATTGAAATTAGTAATATCCAAGGAAAACTCACAGCAGTAAATTTTAATTACACTTACCCTGGCGCTAATACTCCAGCTTTAGATGATCTCAATTTTACCATTGCCCCTGGGGAAATAATCGCCATTGTCGGTCCTGTAGGTTGCGGAAAATCAACTTTCGCCAATGCTATCCCTAGATTATTGGATATTCAGCCCGGACAATTATTTTTAGATGGTTGGGATATTACTCAACTCGCTGTGAGTGATTTAAGACGAGCGATCGCTTACGTACCTCAAGATAGCTTTTTATTCAGTACCACTATCAAAAATAATATCCGTTATGGCGACCCCCTAGCCCCAGAAGAAAATGTCATTTATGCGGGCAAAATGGCGCAAATTGATTCAGAAATCGGTAAATTTCCCCAAAAATACGAAACCATCGTCGGAGAGCGCGGTATTACTCTTTCTGGTGGACAACGACAACGCACAGCTTTAGCAAGAGCCATGTTAATTGATGCCCCAATTTTACTTTTAGATGATGCCCTTTCCAGTGTAGATAATCAAACTGCTACACAAATTCTTGCTAATCTCTCTACGGGTAAAAAAAGAAAAACTGTGATTTTCATTACTCACCAACTTTCCGCAGCGGCCACCGCCCACCGAATTTTGGTCATGGAGCAGGGTAAAATCGTCCAAAGCGGTAATCACTCAGAACTGGTGGAACAGCCCGGACTTTACAGGACTTTATGGAATCAACATCTTGTAGAAGAACTACTCCATTAAACTAAAATTACTTGATTTTGAAAATAATTGAGCTTATATTACTAATAAGAGAATTATAAAAAATACTTGAGGTAGATTTTATCACCTCCCCAATGTTCTCTTCATAACCATGACTTATAGGAAACTCAAGGAAAGTAGAGGTAATTCATGAATTACCTCTAGATGATCACAAGGTTTATAGCTACACTAACCAAACTGTTAGCCATATCTTGTTTAAATCGCAACAATGCTGATGACTTCACTGTTAGCTGAAATATATAGCAATATCATGTCATGATTTTTTCCCAAAATTGGAGCAAACCGGAAATGATCCCAATTGCAGTAGAAACCAAGGTCAGCAGGTTAGAATCTATTGTTGAACAGATTGGAGACGCTGTACTGTCCACAACTGAAACAATTGAACGTCTTGCTCAAAGGGTAGACTCCCTGACTGTACAACTAGAAATTCAAGGAAAACAAGTAGAACAGCAAAGTTATCAGATTTTCGCCTTGTGTGACGCTGTTCAAACCCTAGTTGACTCTCATAGAGAATCAACACGAGAAATCACTCAGTTGTCACAAACTTTAGATGGAATGGTATCTTTAATACAAAACTTAGATGAATAATTACCTAATTTCTTGTCACAAAATTGTCTCAAACTCTTAACTTTGTCACCGCAATTTTTCCAGAAAAACATATATCAACATCACTGTTAGGAGTTCGCTCTCGGTTTCCGTATTCTCCTATGTAGTAAAAGTTATCGTCTTGTCTGCGATAATTAACAGGTAAAGGTTTTGTACAAGGTTGACAAAATATTACCTCTGGAAATTTTGCCTCCGGTGACAAATGAGGTAAATTGACATTCCAAAAACATCCCGGTTCTAGAGGAAGTTGAATTAAATTCTCTAATAATTCGGAAGTCCATTTAGTGGCCGCATCCCAATTATAATCGAGATTGCCGCGACGATAGTGAGAAACAGCAATTCCTGGGATACCGTGTATTGCTGCTTCTCTAACAGCAGCGACAGTACCAGAAATATACGCATCAACTCCTAGGTTTCCTCCAGCATTAATACCTGAGATTACGTACTTGACATCTTGCACAATATGTGATATGGCAACTCGGATACAATCAGCAGGAGTTCCCCCTACTGCATACTCCAAATCAGAACGACGTTCGACGTTAATTGGCTGGTGGGTAGTAACTTGATGTCCACAGCCTGATTGATGTAATTGTGGTGCAGCAATAATTACCTTAGTCTTGTGGTATTTATTACTTACGGCTTTGAATAAAGCTGCAATACCCGGTGCATCAATACCGTCGTCATTGGTTAAAATTATAGTCATTAGTCATTAGTAAGTAGTCAACTTAACTAATTTTAACATCTTTGTTGTTTATAACAGTTGTGAGTCAATGGCAATTACTAAGCATTTTAGCATAAAAATGGTGAGGGTGTCAAGATAGATGTGACACTTTTCTAAGTGGCTACTAGTTAGTGCTTTTAGCTTTAGTATTGGTATCACTAGTTATTTTATACTACGAACACTCAAGTCTTAAAATTATACTAATACAGGACTTACGCAACTGGCACATTGCTAGTTTAGCATAACAAGTACCTAAGAACCAAATATAGCGGTATGCACTTGAATGAGATACAGAATTTACCTAAAAAACCATACACCGAAGGAATTTTCACTCTGTTCCCTATTCCCTGTTCCCTGTTATAGATCACTTTTCACCTACAGTCCACCAAGCTAAAGCATAAGGTTGAACCGCTTCATTAACCTGCTTCTGAAATTGTACCCGAATTTTATAATTACCATTAGTAGAAACTGGACAAAAGATATGTTCAACATTATCCACTTCAGTCGCAGAAGCACATACAACAACTTCTTTATTCTTACCATTTTCCTTAATTAAATAAATATCAAGATTATTTAATCCCTGATCTTTAAATGTTTCCCCCACATCATATTGTTGATTATGATTTTTATCATTTAATTCTACCAAACGATCCCAACTTAAAGTAATAGCTACAAAACTATTGGCTTTTAAACCGTTTTTAAAAATATATTCTTGAGTAGTATTAGCATTAACTTTATCATAATTCCAACCAATTGATGGTATAGGTGTATTAGCTTTCCATTGACCACCATTTAATTGTTGATAAGCTCGAAAAGCATTTAGATGACCTGCTCCCATTTGAGCATCTAAAGGAATTTTTACATTTTGATAAGCTTCTGTTGCTAACCAATTTTGATTTTGTTTATCAACTAATGTTTTTGTCATTCCTAACCGTAAACCATCACCACTATCTTGAATTTTATCTGCTGCATTAAGTAATATAGCTTTCATTACTTGATGACGACGAGCATCAAGACTCCAATTTAACTGTTTATTTTGCAATTGTCTATCAGTAAACTCCTGCAATAATGCTATAGTAGCAGTCACTTGTGGTGCAGCAAAACTAGTACCTGTAGATTTATTAATTTTACCATCAGGGTTAATTAAAGGAATATTAGTACCAGGAGCAACTAAACTAATTGCTGTTCTATTAGCAATATTAAATTCTTTTCCAGTTAAACGATCTTTTATTTCTTGACTGTTATTAGTCAAATTAGAAACGTGGACTTTATCAAAAATTCCGTTTCGTTGTGAGGAAAAAGCCACATTGATTGCGTTAAAATTGTCTGTAGGAATAGGAATCCCGCCTTTACCTTGATTTCCTGCAATAGTGTACACAACATCATGCACACGACTAGACCAATCAATACATAATGTCAGTAAAGCATTTCCATCTAAAACAGCTTCTGGTCGAGAATCACGATTTAATGGCTCACCAAAACTAAAATTAATAGCTCGAACATCACCACTATTTTGTAGAGCGATGTGTTGCGTTGATAAACACTCCTCCGGTTGACCATTTTTCCTCATAGACCCCACAGCGGAAGAGTATAATTTTGCATTTGGTGCTACCCCAGGAAAGGCTTTATCTTGACTTACCATGACAGCAGAAACATTATAAGCATGAGAATCAACATTAAAGTTTGATTTAGCTACAAAATTGCGGAGAAAAACTGCTGTTGGAGATACAGCACGATTTTTAGATACGGCTTTGTCCCAGCCGAACATTCCTGGACGACCGATTTCTACTTGACCAATAGCAATTTTCCGCCCAGTTAAATTATAGGGAGCTTGATGTAGTTTTAAAGCATCAATACCATTATTTCCTAGAAAAGTTGCTCCTGTTATACCTGCAAAGGTTGGTAGAGTTAAGCAGGAAAAACTTAAACCCCAAAAGGTTATCCAATTTTTGTTCATGAACTTCTAAGTAAGATGCAAGAGGTGACAGATAAAATGCAAAGAGCAATGTATAAAATACAATAAAGAAAAGATATTGATTATGAGATAATGTATAAGATGGAAGAAGTAAAAGATAAGATGCAAAAAGCAATGTATAGCGCAGCAGAAAGATATGATGTTGATCTTTTCTTTTTTCTCCTAACTCCTGACTTCTGCATCCTAATTTTGACTAAAAAACTTTTTTACTCTGGCCTTGTTAATAATTTCTCCATATTTTGTTACAATACCTACAGACGAAGACGCTTAAGACCCACTAGCCATGACCCAAAATTCATCTCAAAAGCCCATAGTTATTGCTCCTTCTATCCTATCAGCAGATTTTAGCCGTCTGGGTGACGATATTCGCGCCGTAGACAAAGCGGGAGCAGATTGGATTCACGTTGATGTAATGGACGGACGTTTTGTCCCTAATATTACAATAGGTCCTCTGATTGTGGAGGCGATTCGTCCGGTTACAACTAAACCCCTAGATGTCCACCTGATGATTGTCGAACCAGAAAAGTATGTAGAAGGTTTTGCTAAGGCTGGTGCTGATATTATATCCGTCCATGCTGAACATAACGCATCTCCTCACTTACACCGCACTTTGGGACAAATCAGAGAACTCGGTAAGAAAGCTGGAGTTGTACTTAATCCGGGTACACCTTTGGAATTAATTGAATATGTGCTGGAATTATGCGATTTAGTGCTAATTATGAGCGTTAACCCCGGTTTTGGTGGTCAAAGCTTTATTCCTAGCGTAGTTCCTAAAATTCGCCAATTGCGTCAAATGTGTGATGAACGCGGTTTAGATCCTTGGATTGAAGTTGACGGAGGCCTGAAAGCTAATAATACTTGGCAAGTTTTGGAAGCTGGTGCTAATGCTATTGTAGCAGGTTCGGCTGTTTTCAATGCTCCTGATTATGCTGAGGCGATTACCAATATCCGTAACAGTAAGCGTCCGACTCCAGAATTAGCTGCTGTTTAAGATTCTGGTAATTAATTGAAACCTAGATCCTCGATTTCTTTGAGAAGTCGGGGATTTACAGCACTTCCCGATGTTATGAGGTACAAGAACCCCACCCCCAACCCCCTCCCCGCAAGCGGGGAGGGGGCTTAAAATGTACCTCATAAGAGCGGAAACCCCTGTATTTTTTTTTGATGCTAAATTTATTTAGACGACCTATGATGGTAACACTCACCGTGCCTTGAGGACGATGAAATTGATTTAGTCCGTAGGGTGAATTAACCGCATTTATGCTAAAATACAGTAATCACACTCTGTAAGGAGTTTTCTGTATGGCTAACATTACTTACATTGATAACAACAAAACATTATATGATCAAGATTTTTACCTGTGGATACAAACCACAATTCAACATTTGCAAGAAAGAAACTTAGAACAGTTAGATATCGAGAATTTGATTGAAGAAATTGATAGTATGGGAAGGAGTGAAAAGAAAGAACTAAAAACTCGCTTAGTTGTCTTAATTGAACATTTATTAAAATTACAATATTGGATAGAAGAAAAAGATGATAACGCTAGAGGTTGGCGTAATACTGTCGTGGAACAAAGACGACAAATAACCTATACTCTAGCAGATAGTCCTAGTTTAAAAGCTATTTTAAATGATGTATTTCTACCCTGTTATCAAGACGCTAAAAAAGATACAATTAACAAATACCAACTGCCATCAAACTTATTTCCAGAAGAACCACCTTTTTCTTTAGCTCAAGTTCTCAATGCAGATTTTATACCCTAAATTCATACCTGGTTTCAGCAACGCCTAAATTCTATAATGAAATTGTTTTATCTGTCACCCTTTCCCTAATAATGTAAGTTGCTAGTTAGCTAAATTGTCAGAATCAGGATATCTAGGATTAAAGGATAAAACCAGAGCTTTTATTACCAATTACCAATTACCAATTACCAATTACCAATTACCAATTACCAATTACCAATTACCTAAACAACAGCAGACAACCAAATTATAACCGTAGTTCCTGGGGTGTGAGGTGATGTAATAATTGAGTTAATTGCTGGGCTGAAAACCTCTATATTTCCCCGCATTTCTGCTATTAATTGTTTAGCAATAGCAATTCCTAACCCCGTACCAGGAATTGCTGTTTGTGCTTGTACACCTCGATAATGTCGTTCTCCCAGATGTTCTAAGTCCTCCAGAGGAATACCGGGTCCTGTGTCACTAATAGCAATGGACTGAAAATTTCCCTGTTGCTGCCCACATTGTACCAAAATTTTACCACCTGCGGGAGTATATTTCAAAGCATTATCTATAATATTACTCAATACTTCTTGTAGGGCTTTTTTATTGACTCTGACTAAAGGTAAATGATTGGGAATTTCCGTAATTAATTGTAAATTTCGTTCTTGGGAAATAGCTTGAGCCGATATTAACAAAGGTGCTAACAAATCTGCTAGGGAACAATTACTTAATTCTTCTCCTGTTCCTGGCAATAATAACACAGATTTCCCCGGTTTTTGTGCATTTTGATTTTCGTTGATTACTGCCTTGGACTCAGGGAGGGAAAGAGGTGTTAAATTGGCTGTATTTAGATCAATCACTTGATCAAACTTTTGTAATAACTCTTGCAAGCGATCGCTCTCCCGGACTATACTGGTTGCTACCTCCCGATTAGGATCAACTGCCCGCATACGCTTAAATAGGAGTTTACCAAAAGTGCGGATAGCAGTTAAGGGGTTACGAAACTGATGTAAGAGGTTATCTAATAAGTCCCGTTGTTCCTCTTGGAGAATTTGTTCTCGTTCTAGTTGATGTTGTAACCAGGCGCGACGTTGATCTAAAATGCAAGCGATCGCTAAAGTTTTCCCAATGCGTTCAATTTCCCCCTCCTCTCGTTGGTTCCATTCCCTATCTTCCCTTCCTGTCACTAATAATCCCATCATTACACCTTCATAAATTAGAGGTGAAACGATTTGTTTGTCTTGTAAATTTTGTTCTTTTGTTGCTGCTGTTGACGCTGATGAATGGGAAGATACTGAAGTCGCTTTTAACAATCTCATTTTTTGATTTGGTAATGCTAAAACATGATCAAGTCTGACTGGGTAACTCTCTTCTTGTTCACTATACTCATGACTGGCATTTAATTCTCTAGTTTCTGGATACACCATCACCGGAATTAGTCTGGCATCATCTGTAGGTTTTTCTACCAATTCCTGTGTTAAATAAACTACGCTGAAAGACGCTCCCATGGACTGGGTTAACAGGGTTATTTGCTCTCGACATAAAGCCAGAAAATCAGAACTAGCAGATATTAGCATTAGTTACAGGAATTGAGGTGATAGAAAAGTTGCAGTCACTAGTAGTTTAACAAAAATAAACTCTCATAAGACCTAAAGCTAGAGGAAAGTCGTCCATGACTATAGCCTTTAACCTAATTTTGTACTTTATACAAGTCTATACTACTGTTCAGGTCTATATACAAGTATTGATAAAGACCAGTTTTTAGCAATTTTTATTCTTCATTTTTATTGTTTTCTCTTGATTGTATCAAAACATTAAAAACTATTGATTTTCTTAGATAAAAATTATATAATAACGACTGATTTTGTAGCCACAACTACAATCTATAGCTGCAAACAGGAGGACAATCGGTTGGCAAGGAGACGCAAACGGAAAAGTCGTCGTCGGCAGGAAGGACGACGCATACTGGAACATATTCCCCAGTACAGCATCGAAAGTGGCGAAGATAAACCTGTGACAGCAGCAAGAAAGTTCATTCACGCTGAAGGTATTATGCCACCGGCACTACTACTAGTAAAACGCAATGAACACACGACAGACCGTTATTTCTGGGCGGAAAAAGGTCTCTTCGGTGCTCAATACGTAGAAGAAAATCATTTCTTGTTTCCTAGTCTGAGGAGTTTTGAATCACCAACAGTAACACTACCAGCATCAGTACAATTACCAGTCCCAGCAATAGTATCAGAACTAGTTGCCGTAACTGTTAGTTAAACAACAAATGACTATCCTATCTCCTAAATGTAGCTTCTGGCTCTGATAATAATAACTGGCAATTTTGACATGGTTCTTCAAAAATTCCATTTTTTTTAATTTTACGGTCTGATTGTCAAGCAGGGCTAGAAACTGTTTAAACAAGTTCTCTCAAGTTATGGCATATTTAACTCCTCATCAACTCGATTTAGTTGCATGAAATAGTTTATTGTCATTACATATTAGAGAATAATGACAGAGCCAAGGAAATCCAAATGAGGTACAAACCGATGATCTCACTAGGACGACTATTAAGCTCTGTCCAGCAATTCAGATTTTTCCTTATTACATCCCAGTCTTTAGGAAAATTGACAATAGCAGTATTTTCTCCTCCTCACTGCCAATTTGCTCACAAGTTTACTCAGAATTCTACATCAGAATAGGTATAGATGCTCATTGTTTTCAGTTTCAATAGTCAATCAAGTGTCAAGCACCTCTAGCTGTAATGCCTTTTGTAACTCGGCAAGTTCGTCTCTATGGGCAGTAACAGTAATTATACTTGAGAAGTTTTGTTCACTACGGGTATTTTCTATCTGGAGTGACACCTTCTCAAGTCTTCCAGATTTTTGCCAGTATAATAGACCACTTAAAGGTGAAAATAGCATGATGACTACAAAAAAACGCCCAAAATTAGGAAAAAGCATGGATAAAACTAAGGACAAACAACCCAAACCTACCGCAGCTAATGTAGTTAAAAATATAGCTAAAAACCAACTAGGTCTAACAAATCCTGAAAATGTGACTTGATTTTTAGGAGAATCTACCGCTAATACTCGATAAGCACGAGTGCGAAAATAATCCTTTAATGAATTCATTAGCGTATTTTCATCCTGTTGGGAAACTAAACGCATCACTTCTATACGATCTTTAGTTGAAGCCCGAATAAAGAAAAACAAACCCACTAATAACAACAATGTTAACAGGAAAGTAGATTGCAAAACAGTGTCATCCATAATTGATTTTTAAGTCTGAAATTTTCACTCTTACTTAAACCATTATCAATTATTCTGGAATCAGAGAACAAACAGAAATTTGTTTTGAACTTTTAATTTTTAGTTTTTAATTTTTATATGTCACAAAACTTGGAAACACCATCATCTAACATCCGGGCTATAGCCCAACAATTTCGTCTAGTGGGTTGGATTAGTTTCTGGATGCAGTTAGTATTAGGAGTAGTTTCTAGCGTCATATTACTGACATTTAGTATATCCAGTCAAAGGCCAAATAGCGCGGGAAGTAACCCCGGTACAGCTTTTGGCGTATTCTTAGCCATTTGTGGTTTGATCATGCTAGGAGTGGCAGTTTACATAGCTTTTAGATATACCAAAATTGGTAAAGAATTACAATCTCATAACTCTAATAATCGTCCTCGTAGAAGCGAGACAGTACAAGTCTTGCGTTTAGGAATATGGGTAAACTTAGGTGGAATTTTGGCTACATTATTAGGATCACTATCTATAGTAGGAGTATTAACATCCAGAGCAATTACACAAACACAGTTTTTCTTTGCTCCACAAAACAACCAACCTTTCATTAGCGGTTTAGATATGTTTGTAGTACAGTCTAATCTCAATGCAATTCTGGCACATTTTACAGGTTTATTAGCATCCTTATGGTTAATTAACCGCATTACTAAATAATTGGTAATTACTAGAATTGCTATTATCAATCTTTGAAAACAGGTACTTCTAAAATAAATCCTGGTAAAACATCTTCTCCAGATAAAGTTGTTGGTAATGATACTATTTCTAGAGATTGATTTTGACGATAAATTTCCACTTGTTGATTTTGAGGATTAATTAACCAACCTAAAGGTAAACCACTATGAAGATACTCCTGCATTTTCTCCTGTAATTGACTCAAAGAATCGGTGCGCGATCGCAATTCTATGACAAAATCAGGACAAATTTTAGGGAACTTTTCCCGTTCTTCAATGGTTAAAGCATTCCAACGTTCATTAGCTATCCAAGCCACATCAGGAGAACGTTTACCACCATGAGGTAGAATAAAAATAGTGGAAGAACTAAATACTTTTCCTAGCTTAGTTTGACGATTCCAAATTGCAACATCAGCATTAAATTCTGATTCTCTATTACCACTAATTGCACCAACTGGAGGCATAATTATTAATTCTCCTTTACCTGTTTCTTCAAGTTTCCAATCTTCGTTAATTTGACATAGTTGATAAAATTGATCATCACTTAATCCCACATTTTTGATATTTAAAACAACTGGTTCAGATGTCATCATTGCTGATAATCTCCTTAAAGTTATATCAGACTCCAGACTTCTTTAAACAATCTGGTATCTTGTGCCTTTGATAATTTCTAGCATAACATTGATTTCAGGTAAAATGGACTTGAAACACACAACCCAAGATTTTAACAAGTTGTAGGTTTTGGGAAAAGATCGAAAATAGGATAATTTTGAGTTAATTTTCAGTTAAATTGACACTGACAAGCGTTACTTAAACCGTACAATTAATAATTGACAACATAACAATTAACAAAAATGCTGGATATTAAACAAATTAGAGAAAACCCCCAACTCGTACAAGAGAAATTAAACAGCCGTAGCGGTAAATACGACATTCAACCTATATTAGATTTAAGCCAACAACAACGGGAATTAGAAGGTAAACGCAACGAACTACAAGCCCGCAGTAACGAAATTGGCAAATTAGTGGGTCAAAAAGTAAAATCTGGAGTTTTGTCTCAAAATCCAGAAATACAGGCATTAAAGGACGAAGGAAACGCCATTAAGACCACATTAAGTGAGTTAGAACCCCAGGAAAAAGAGTTAAAAGCCCAAATTCACGAATTACTATTAGCACTTCCTAACCTTCCCAGTGACTTTACACCCATTGGTAAAAGTGAAGATGATAACCAAGAAGTGAGAACATGGGGAGATGAATATAAACCCACAAATGCCAATATTTTACCACATTGGGAAATCGGTGAAAAATTGGGGATTTTGAACTTTGAAAGAGCGGTAAAAATTGCCCAGAGTCGGTTTGTGAGTTTGATAGGTGCGGGTGCTGCTTTAGAAAGAGCGTTAATTCAATTTATGCTTTCTAAGCATATTGAAAATGGCTATATAGAAGTTAGTCCACCATTGTTAGTTAATACAGATTCTTTAACGGGAACTGGACAATTACCCAAGTTTGCAGAGGAAAGTTTTAAATGTGCAGATGATGAATTGTGGTTAATTCCCACTGCGGAAGTTCCTGTTACTAATTTGTATCGGGGGGAAATTTTAAACGGGGAAGAATTACCGATTTATCATACTGCATATACACCATGTTTTCGGCGAGAAGCGGGAAGTTATGGCCGGGATATGCGGGGTTTAATTCGGTTACATCAATTCAATAAAGTCGAGTTAGTGAAGTTAGTAAAACCGGAAGATTCTTTTGAGGAATTAGAGAAGTTATTAGGAAGTGCTGAGAGTATTTTACAGGGTTTAAAGTTGCCTTATCGTGTGATTAATTTATGTACTGGAGATTTAGGTTTTTCTTCCACAAAAACTTATGATTTAGAGGTTTGGTTGCCATCTTCTGGGAAATATCGAGAGATTTCTAGTTGTTCTAATTGTGTTGATTTTCAAGCAAGAAGGGCGGATATTCGGTTTAAGGAAGGTGGTAAGAAAGGGACGCAATTTGTACATACTTTAAATGGTTCTGGTTTAGCTGTGGGGAGGACGATGGCGGCGATTTTGGAGAATTATCAGCAAGCTGATGGGACGATTAAAGTACCGGAGGTGTTGCAGGTTTATTTGGGTAGGGAGGTTTTGTGATTTAGGGGTTTTTAGTAGAGGCGTTTTTGGGGGTGCGTCTCTAC
>JBJUHT010000100.1:0-7187 GCA_046070105.1 Dolichospermum sp. | reverse complement strand
AGGATTTATTGACACATATTTACGACTGAATAAAATAGAAGAACAGAGATTTAAAGCAGAAATAGGTTCATTAATACCAGCGGAAAAGGAGGAAGTTATGCAAATAGTTACTAGTTGGATGGAACAAGGTATTGAAAAAGGTATTGAACAAGGTATTCAGCAAGGTATTCAGCAAGGTCGTCAAGAAGCAATTGTTAAGGAAAAAGATTTAATTGTCCGTCAAATCAAGAGAAAAGTAGGAAATATTAATATCGAATTAGAAAACCGGGTGAAAAGTTTAAATATCGAGGTAATTGAAGTGTTAGCAGAAGCAATATTTGATTTAGATACTGTGGAAGATCTACAAAATTGGTTAGACAAGCATAATTAAGTTAAAATTTATAAAACTGTACTTGACTTATTACAGCAGTTGCCCATATTCTGAGGTACACATATTAATGATAAAAACATTGTGGTGCGGGCATACAACGGACAAAATCAGTACAAGTCTTGCCTGTTAAAATTGTACCTCAACCTTATGGTAATCTGCTGTAATTTATTGACAATCTCAAAAAAGAATTAGATAGTTTAGTCTAATCACTTGTGGAAATTGCCAAGCGAATCTGGTTAAGTTGAGGAGTGAGATTTTCTAATAAAAGCGTTACTGTTTCAAGAGATTTTACCATATCTTTTACAGCAATTAAGTCTTTTTCAGAGGAAACTTGTTTAGAAATATTTTTCATATCCTCTCCTACAATATATGTAGATTTTCGTAAGTTGTTGGCAGACGCTATTAAGATATTGATATCAGAGATTGTTGCTTGTTTATCTGGAGATAAAAAACTTTTTAATATACTTACAAAACTCTCAAAATTATCGGTAAAGGTATCGTTGATATTAATACTGACATCAAAACCAATGGTATGATCGGGATCACCTAAACCAAAAGTTATCCCCATACCACCATCAGCAATTTGGGTAAAACGAGTCCGACTCTGAAAACCAGCGCCAATGCCCATATTTCCAAAAGAAGCACCATAGGCGCTCGGTACCTCAAAACTATTACCAGGGGAAGAAGTCCAAATAAACTCAGGAATGTTGTTCTCTAAGACCTGTAGCCGTTTCTGTAAGTCTTGAATTTGCTTATCCAGTTCTCCTGGAGTCGGGGGGACTACTGGTGTTGTTGTTTTGCCAGGTAAGGTATTTTCATCATTCACAACATTTTTCTGAGCCAACACCGTGGGAACTGAATCATTTTTTGTTGTTTGTGTCTCAATGTTAGAGAAAACAGGTGAAACTGAGGTATCATCAAAAATAGATAGATTCCCAGGCTGGATTATGTTTGGGTCTGATTGGTTGGTTTGGGCTAGGGCTTCAATATTATACCCATCGCTAGAATAACTCTGAGCTAAAGCCAAGCCCGGAATCAGGCAACAAAACAAGGTGGTCATAGTTGCCAACCTTTGCAGGAGGTAAAAATTGACGTAACTCATTGTTGTTTTAGTGCAGATAAGGAATTTTTATTTGATACTTTATACTTTTACTTTAATTGTGGATTTTAACAACCCAGAAAAATACGGATTTAAACGTCTCTTCTGTGAAATAATTTTATAAGAAAAAAACGGAAAAAATTAGAAAAAATCGGGTCAACTTTTGCTACAATGCTTACAACCCTTAGTATGTATAGTTTTCATGAATGTAAACGAAATTTTACAATTTGTAGATCGGCTGGTAGTTGAACACACAGGAAAACATCTGGATGATGTGCAAAGGGCTGTGGTGGTGGGAACATGGCAAAGACAAACCTATGATGATATTGCCCAGCAGTGCAATTTTAATAAGAATTATGTAAGTGATGTGGGGGCAAAACTCTGGCAAATTTTATCATCGGTTTTGACTGAGGATATAAAAAAATCTAATTTTTGTTCTACGATTGAAAGATTTATACTCACTCAATCACCAATTTTTATACAAAATAATCATCAAATTAATAATGGTTTTAATATTTGCAACTATCCCTATACGGCAAATCATAAAGGCCAAAGAAATGAGCAAGAACTAACTTATCAAGATTTAAGCACCGCGCCTCAAATCTTCAATTTTTACAACCGAGAATCCGAATTAGAAATCCTTTCCTGTTGGCTACTCAAGCAAAATAGCCGTCTCATTTCAGTTTTAGGCCTACCTGGTATTGGTAAAACTACCCTAGTAAAAAAATTAATTGGCCTGAATTATCAACATTTTGAAATCATTATTTGGAGAAACTTAACTTTTCCTAAAAGTCTTGATTTACTGATTAGTGATTTGTTGAAATGCTGCAAACAGCAACTCCAGGAAACATTACATGAACAATTTCAACAACTCTTGGATCTTTTCCAGCATCAAAAATGCTTAATTGTTATAGATGATGTGCAAAATCTTTTTATACCTGGTGAATTGGCTGGTGAATACCGACCGGAATATCGCAACTATCAAATATTTTTCCAAGCAATCAGGGAAACCTATCATCAAAGCCAGATCATTTTAATCAGTCAGGAAAAATGTCCAGAAATGCAATGCTTAGATAAAGAATTATACCCGTTTCAATGCCTGGAATTGTTAGGAATAAATAACAGAGAAATTCTGGAAAATATGGGGTTAAAAGATGAAGATAATTGGCTGAATCTGATTAAATTATATGAAGGTAATCCCCAATACTTAAAAGATATTGCTGCTTTAATAAAAGACTGTTTTGATGGCAATGTTGCTGAATTTTTAGCTGAGAATAAGTTAATCATTACTAGTCAGATGAAAAGGCAGTTGAAACAATTATTTAACCAATTGTCATCTGTGGAAAAGCAACTCGTTTTAGAACTAAGTAAAATTGAAACACCCCTGGTTCGAGAAAGTTTAAAACAGTCCCTAAATTTATCATCTATTGAATTTATTAATGGACTACAATCTCTACAAGAACGCTATCTTGTCATCAAAACTAAGGCAGATAAAACTCTGTTTCATTTGTCTCCTATTTTTAGGGAATATGTCAAATCACTTTTTAAATAAGTATATTGGGACTTACATAAGAACAAACCTTATTTTTACCAAGGGTAATTCATGAATTACTCCTACTTTTATTCTTTTTTGCGAAAATGCCGGGAACTTGCCAAGAAGCCCGGACTACAAGATTTTAATTATTCCTATTCATGAAAAAGAAAAAATTCCGCATTTTAAGAGTTAAGAGTATTGACTTGTGCTGGAAAATTTGGTATATTAGATTCCGATAAGGAAGAACTATCTTGCAGCAATTGTATTTAATGATAAAAATAGCTATACTTCAGATCCCCGACTTCTTGAAGAAGTTGGGGATCTTAACCTCTAAATGTTTGTAAATCAAGGAGGATTTCTATATATACTAAAATCTATAATCGTAATTTTTTACTAAGGATTAATAAAATTTAATTTTTATCAATGCAATTTTCAAAAATATATGCTATTCTGAACATTCAATAATCTAAAAAACAACAACTATGAATAACTTTAATAACTACATCCAAAACCTACAAAAGAATATTAAACATGGTGGAGAACGCAGTCATTACTCCAGTTTACAAAGTTTAATAGAAAGTTTAGAAATTGGTATTAATACCATAGTAGAAGAAAAAGGTAATCAAGCAGGAATACCTGATTTAACTATCAGAAAAGATGATAGAGTTGTGGGATATATAGAAGCTAAAGATATTGATGTCAACATCACTAAATTAACTAAAAAAAATGAACAGCAAGTTAAACGTTATTTAGAATCAAATATAGGTTATAACTTCATCTTAACTAATTACCTACAATTCCGTTGGTATGTAGATGGAGAATGTGAAAAAATCGCTGAATTAGCTACTTTAGAACAAGGAGAAATTACTCTAGTTGATGATTTAAAACCTATCACAGAATTATTACAATTATTTCTGAATCAAAAAGCTAAAGATATTAATAATTACTATGATTTAGCTAAGGAAATGGCCGCTTATACTAAAACTATTAGAAATGCTATTGAATCATCTTTAGTAATAGAAGATCCTACAGAAGAATTAAATAGCCTCAAAGAAACATTTAAAAAATTACTATTGTTAGATATAGATAATGATAAATTTGCAGATATGTACGCCCAAACTATTGCTTATGGGTTATTTACTGCGAAAATCGGTCATACACAAAACCCTGAAGAATTTGCATTTAATCGCACTACAGCCAGTATTTATATTAGTGATAGAATACCTTTTTTAAAAGGGTTATTTGATTTAGTTTTAGGAACTGGTAGTGTTAGTAAAATTCATAAATCAATTGAAAATTTAATTGAATTATTCAACAGAATAGATATGACCAATATTTTAGAAAATTTTGGTCAAGAAACCCGCACAGAAGATCCAGTAATTCACTTTTATGAAACATTTTTAGCAGCTTATCAAGCATCATTAAGAAAAAGTCGCGGAGTTTATTATACTCCTGAACCTGTGGTTAAATTTATCGTGCGTGCTGTGAATGATATTTTAGTAGATAGAACAATTTTTGATTTAGAATATGGTTTAGGAAATAGAAGAGTAACAATTCTTGACCCCGCAACAGGAACAGGAACATTTTTATATGCAGTTATTCAACAAATTCGTGATAATTTTGCTAAATATGATGTTCGTAGTTGGGAAAATTTATTAAGAGATACAGAACTTTTAAATCGTCTTTTTGGTTTTGAGTTATTAATGACTCCTTATACCATAGCACATTTAAAAATAGGTGTATTATTGGGATATTTACAATATAAATTTGCACCAAATGAAAGATTAAAAATCTATTTAACTAATGCGTTGGAAGAAGGAATAAAACAAGGTGATTTAATCTCTGGTATTACCCAAATTATCGCGGAAGAATCAAGTCAAGCAGCAAAGGTAAAAACAGAAATTCCCATTACTGTAGTATTAGGAAATCCCCCCTATTCTGTCAGTTCTCAAAATGCTAGTAAACGCAAAAGAATCTTAAATCAAGATGAAAAATATTTAGCAGATGTGGAATATACTGGTTTAGCTTGGAATAGAATTTATAAAACAGGTAAAGCAGGTAAAACTATTACAGAATTAACCCATATTGGGGAACTTTTAGAATTATATAAAGGTAGGGTAAGATTGGAAGGTGAGAAAAATATTCAACCTTTGGATGATGATTATATTAAATTTATCAGATTTGCTCAATATCAAATAGAAAATAATAGTCATAATGCGGGTATTATTGGTTTTATTACTAATCATTCCTATCTTAATGGTTTAATTCATCGGGGAATGAGGGAGGAATTATTAAAGTATTTTGATACTTTATATATTATGGATTTACATGGTAATTTTTTATTAAAAGAAACTACTCCAGATGGTAATATTGATCAAAATGTTTTTGATATTCAGCAAGGTGTGGCCATTTTAATTGCTGTGCGAGAAAAAAGTAAACCTGATTATGGTTCTACTGCTTATAAATCCAGAGATGGAATTAACGAAATGGCTAAGGTGTTATATTATGATTTATGGGGTAATCGTGAGGATAAATATAATTTTTTAGAGTCTGCAAGTTTAGATAATGTTGATTGGATAGAGTTACAACCAACTGCACCTAATTACTTTTTTGCACCGAAAGATTTTGATTATGAAGATGAATATAAAAGAGAGTTAAGTATTACTGATATCTTTCCAATTTATGCTGCTGGTTCACAAACGAGGAGGGATAATTTATGTGTTGATTATGATAGAGAAAACCTAATAAATAGGTTTAGCGATATTGCAATAAATACTAACTTAGAAGAATTAAAACAAAAGTATAATATCAAAGATACGGAATATTGGACTTTAGAAAAAGCTAAGTTAGATATCCAAGAAAATGAAATTGAATCAAATGTATTATTATATGCTTATCGTCCATTTGATAATCGCTGGGTTTATTATAATCCTAAGATTATTGAAAGAGGAGATAGTCGTAAGGAATTAATGGCACATTTATTGAAAGGTAATAATATTGCTTTACTTTCATGTCGTCAACAAGTTGAACCAGGTTTTTATCATATATTTTGTTCAGAAATTTTAACAGAACGTTGTATTGTTTCATTGAAAAGTAGAGAATTAACTTATGTTTTTCCTCTCTACACTTATCCAAATACAGAAAATAAACAAACTAACCTCTTTATAGAAAAAACTCCTAATTTATCTCCAAAATTCTTAGAAGCTATCAAAACTAAACTTGGTAAAATACCGACACCTGAACAAATATTTTACTATGCTTATGCAATATTTCATAGTCCCACTTATCGCACTCGCTACGCTGAATTTCTCAAGATTGATTTTCCCCGTCTTCCCTTAACCAGTAACGAAAACCTATTTAACGAATTAGCTATTAAAGGAGAAGACTTAGTTAATTTACATTTAATGAAATCGGATATATTCAATAATTTAATTACCACCTATCAAGGAATAGGAGATAATCAAGTTACTGAAGTTACTTATAATTCAGAATTGCAAAGGGTTTATATCAATAAACAGAGTTATTTTACCGATATTCCTCCCCATATCTGGGAATTTAAAATAGGTGGATATCAAGTATTAGATAAGTGGCTAAAAGACAGAAAAAACGCCAAACGAGAATTATCTATAGAGGAAATTAACCACTATCAAAAAATTGTCATTGCTTTAACAGAAACTTTACAAATAATGGAGGAAATTGATATAATTATCCCTGGTTTTCCCATAGAGTGATGAGTTATATAGAACTCCTATTTAATTTTTGATAGCTTGCGTGGCGTAGCCATACAAGATTTTTTCAATAAATATTATACTAGTATCTTCAAATCTGATTAAGGTTGTGGATGTATTGGGTAATTTATGAATTACCCATAACTGATAAATTACTATTGTGCCGAAAATCTCGCTAATAACTCTTCATGAAGGGTTTCAGGTGTAATTGGTAATTGATGAATACTCACTAATACGTTATCTATTTTTTGTAGGTCGGGTTAAGCGACAGCGTAACCCGACGTTTATGTTAGGTTTTGTACTTCATAACAAACTTATTCAAATACAGGAGGCCATAATTCAGAAATAGCAATTTCCCAACCAGGAAATAATTCATTTACGGTTAATTTATCATCTGCTGTTAATAATGTAATTTTACCATCAGGACGATAAACAGTAACAGTTAATTCATCAGGA
>JBJUHT010000099.1:0-24556 GCA_046070105.1 Dolichospermum sp. | reverse complement strand
CCAAGTTACAATTGACGGGAAAATTACCCAAACGGCAAATGCTAAAGCTCCTCTTTTTTTACCTAAAGCTGTAGCCCCACCTGTAGGAGATATTACTCAGTCTAATATTGATACATCTCCTGCGGTGATTAATTTAGGTACAAAAGAACGAGTTCGTCGCTTGGTGTTGCGTGATGCACCTGTAAGAGAAGTTTTATCTTTATTAGCTCGTGCTGCTGGGCTGAATTTGGCTTATATAGGTGATGATGACGATAAAGATTCAAAAACACCTGCTCCCTCTACAGGTGATAATAAAAATGAAACCGAAACTAAAATATATCAAAAAATCTCTTTAGATGTAGAAAACGAAGCTGTGCAGGATGTTTTTAATTATGTCCTGCGTTTGAGTGGTTTGGAAGCTAACCGCAGTGGACGGACAATTTTTGTTGGGCCTAAATTACCTAACTCCACCCGTGATGTCGTAATGCGTAATCTCCGACTAAATCAAGCAGATGTTAAGGTAGTAGCTAGTTTTCTAGTCAGATTAGGTGCTGAAAGTGCTTTAAATCCTCAAGTACAGACTAATAAAACAACTATCAAAAATTTATCAGAAGAAGGAGGGCAAGCACAGCAATCTAATGCCCCAAGTGAAACTCAAACAACAGAAGAGCGTGAAATTAAAGCTGAACGTATTGTGTTTAAAGACTCAGTTCCTTTGCTTAGAGGTTTACAAGTATTAGGAGACGAAAGAACTAATACTCTCACCTTGATTGGTAGTCCTAAGTTGGTGGAGATGGCAGTATCTCAATTAACACAGCTTGATATCCGTCGTCGGCAAGTGGTGGTAAATGTCAAAATTATTGATGTCAACCTGACAGGTAGTCAAGATTACAATACCAGTTTTTCTTTTGGGGTTGGTAACAACTTTTTTGTTAATGATGGTGGTGCAGCATCTTTAAATTTTGGTGGTTCTCGACCAGCTACAGGAAGTGAAGTGAAAGAAAGTGTGACTCAAACCCCCGTGATTAAAAACCCAATTACAGGAGCGCCATTTTTTGATGCAAATAGTACATTTACAGTCCCCAATGGTGGATCAGGACTCAGAATTATCAGAGATGGTCTGGTGGTATCGGAAACACCACCAGGTGATGCGACATTCTTACGACCAATTTCACCAACTAACACTAGTCCAACTACCCCGGGAATATCTAATTTTACACCTGGAACACCAAGTGTCATAACTATCACAACTGATCCTACAACTGGAAGACAGACTGCTGCTTTTGCAGAGGGTAGTCGTGCTGCATCTACATTTGCTCTACCAAGTTTATACCAATTCCCTAAACGGCTTCTTACGAGTTTACAAGCTCAAGTTACCAAGGGCAACGCTAAGATCCTCACAGATCCTACTTTAATTGTTCAAGAAGGACAAACTGCCGATGTCCAACTAACTCAGCAAGTTGTCGGAGACATAAAAATAACTAGAACGGATACTCCCGGAGGTTCTAGAGAAGAGAAAAATATCTCAAAAGAGCCAGTCGGGTTGAGTCTTAGTGTCAAAATTGAACGGATTGATGATAATGGCTTCGTGTCTCTACAAGTTGCTCCAAATGTTAAGTCTCCTGTTGGTACGGCAGATACAGGTAATGGAAAAGTCATTTTAGTTTCTACTCGCTCCCTTACTTCTGGTACAATTCGCCTCCGAGATAGTCAAACGCTTATTCTCTCCGGTATTATTCAGGATGAAGACCGAACAAGTGTTTCTAAATTACCTATTTTGGGTGATATTCCCCTGCTGGGTGCGCTGTTTAGGAAAACAAACAAAGTGAACGAACGTAGAGAGGTAATTATTTTACTGACACCGCAAATAATGGATGATTCCCAGAATTCTGGCTATGGTTATAATTATACACCCAGTCCCACGACGCGGGAAATGTTGGAACGTCAGGGGGTGAAGTTGCAACCGCGTTAGTTAGTTTTTCGTCTCAATGATATACAAAATTACCTCTGGAAACACTCCGCTATTAAGTAGGGGTGAATTTTATGGCAGACTTTTATTGATACTCTCTAATTTAATGCTAAGTTAAGAGTTATTAGCCCTTTTTTCCACAGTTACCTAATGTCCAGTGTTTATCCCCGAAGACAACGGCAGCTTGAAAGTTTAGTTCAAAAGTTTGGTTTGTCACTAAATGCACCAGTAAAGTGGCAATTATTGGACTTGGCACTAACTCATCCTACCGTCTCCGATACCGCCAATTATGAACAACTCGAATTTGTAGGCGATGCGGTAGTACGTCTCGTGGCAGCTGTGGTATTATGGGAACATTACCCTGATTGCTCCGTTGGTGATTTTGCCGCTATTCGTTCCGTTTTGGTGAGCGATCGCATTCTCGCCCAATTAGCAAGAGAATATGGTTTAGAATTATATCTATTGGTGGCTGGTAGTGCTACTGCTGATCATATCGGCCAAGAATCACGACTGGCCGATGCTTTTGAAGCAGTTTTAGGAGCACTTTACCTTAGCACACAAGATCTTAACCTGATTCGTCCTTGGTTAGATATCCATTTCCAAGACCTGGCAAAAGAAATTCGTCTTGACCCTGCTAGACTCAATTATAAAGCGGCTTTACAAGAATGGACTCAAGCCCAATTTAAGGTTCTTCCAGAATATCGAGTTTTAGAAATTAGTCAACCCCACCGCACTCATGAACGTTTTTTTGCTGAGGTTTGGCTACATGAAAAAATGTTAGGACAAGGTAAAGGACGTTCTATTAAAGCCGCTGAACAAGCCGCCGCAAAGGAGGCTTATTTGCTAATTAGCGCCCAGGTGACAGAGGAGTAATTAAAATCATCTGATATTTACAGCAGTTACTGGTATTATGAAGTACAGATATTAATGATAAAACTCTTGTGGTGCGGGCATCTTGCCCGCATAAGGTGTACCTCACTCAAGCTGAACTTGCCGTATATGTGAATATATATACCTACAGATGTAATAACATACAAAAAACAACCACCTCCTCCCAAGGGAGGACGAGGCTAAAAAGATTTTAAACCCACCCTGGTGGCCAGGTGGGTTATGTCTGTGTAGATGCGCTTTATAACCGCCTAATCTATGCTTCTATTCTTCTACTTTTACCCAAAAATCTGCGGTTTTAATATTTCCATTACGGTTAAATTGTAGCCACATTTTATATGTTCCTGACTGGGGAAATTTTGTCTCAAATTCTATTTTTCCGTCTGGGCTATTTTTGAGTGCATGAGCATGAATATAATCGGATTTTTTCAGGGGAGATGAACTTTTAATAATCACTAAATGACCTTTTTCTCCTAAGTAGGGTTTTAGGTCTTTAATGGGTTCATTTTTATTGGATTTTAAATCAAAAATTAAACTTACTTTTTTACCAGCTTGTAGATTTTTTTCAGAGCTATTCAGATTGACTTTAGTATCTGTAAGGGTTTTAGTTTTTGTGAATTTTTCTAAATCTCTTGGGGGTGAAACTGAACCGGGAATTGTCATCTTCATTAAAGAAACATTTTCCTTTTCTCCAGCGAGTTTATAATCACTAAAAAGTGTATAATTCCCTGATTCTGGAAACTTTGTAGTGACTTGAAATCTTCCATTTTCTTTGTATTCGGGGTGAATATGACTAAAGGACTTTAAATCATCCCTAACTATAATTAAGTGCATGATTTTTTCTTGGAAAATATCAAATTTATTCACAGGTTTTCCCGTAGAATCTTGAATATTTATCACTAAATTAACTGCTTGATTGGGAGTTAAAGTTTTGGGAACATTTAATGTAGCTTTAGTAGTTGTTTGTGAATTATTTTCATGATTCATATTTTCCATAGAATGTCCCTCATGTCTACCCATGGAATCATGATCATCATTCATCATCATACTAGGAGAAACTTCTATTTTAGTAGATTTAGTAGTTGATGAACAAGCGGAAGCTACTAATAAAGTTGTCACGAAAAAAATACTTGATAAAAATCGTTTCATTTTAGGAATATTGTCCTTTTGATTTATCGGCTAGTTTGAGTTCTCGCTTGATTAATAATAGCATCTTTTTTTTCTGTATTCGGTAATAAGGCTAAGTCAGTTAAAGGTAATTTGATGATTACTGTTGTTCCTTGATTTAAACCTAAACTCTGTAAACTAATTTTACCACCCATCAGTTCAATTAAGTTACGCGAAATTGCTAAACCTAATCCAGTTCCTTCAAATTTGCGCGTAGTTGTACCGTCAACCATAACAAAGGGACGAAATAGTTTATTTTGCTCTCCTGGATCAATCCCAATTCCTGTGTCTTTAATAGATACTATAGCATAAGGCTGATAACTATTTTTATAAATAGTTGTACTAATTTGAATACTACCTTCATCTGTGAATTTAGTAGCATTACCAATAATATTAATTAGCACTTGTTTAAGTTTAACTATATCTGCCTTAATTGGGATGGGTTTATCACCTATATCACAAATTAATTGCAGTCTTTTGGATTGGATATTAACTGATTGTAAGTTAATTACCTCTAATAATAATTGACGTAAATCTAGAGGTACTATAATTACGGAAAGTTTACCAGCTTCTATTTTAGAAATATCCAATAAATCATTGATTAAACCTAATAAATGAATTGCTGTATCATCAGCTTTTTTGAGAAATTCTAATTCTTCTTCTCTGTGATCACATAAACCATCATGAACCAGACGAACACAATTAATAATAATATTAAGTGGGTTTCTTAATTCATGGGAAGTTGTTGCTAAAAATTGACTTTTAATTTGGTTAGCTGATTTAGCTTCTTTCCAAGCAATTTCTAATTCTTCAGCCCAATCTTTGAGTCTTTCTACCATTTGATCTAATGCTTGTGCTAGTTGGTTAAATTCCCGAATTTTGAAATTACGGGGAATGGGTTGGGCTGCGTGATGACTATGAAGATTAACAGCATAGTCGCGTAGTTCTTCTATTGGACCTGCTAAACAAGGAACTAAATAAAATGATGCTAATAAACTTGCACCAATTAAACCCACTGTCAAGACAATCAGAATTAGTTTAATTTCTTCTAAACCAAATAGAGCATTTTCTACACTGGTAACTGCTAGAATAATCCATCTTTGTGATGGTTTTGTGGTTATAGGTTTAGCGGTAGCTGTAAAACCAGCGACCAATTCTTCTCCTTCTTTAAAAGATAAATTACTAGAATTATTACTTCCAGCTAAAGCATCTTTAACTATAGCTTGTATTCTTTCTACATCGGGATAATTTTTAATATTAGTACCGATTCTTTCCGGTAATAGATGAGCTAAAACCCTACCATCTTCAGAAATTACCACTAAAGAACCAGTAAGAGAGCCTCGATGATTGGGAGTTTGTTGATATAATGTGGTTTTAATACTTAACCGGTAAGCTAAATTACCACGTTTATTCGCAATAGGAATTGATAAGAATAACTGGAGTTGATTTTGTTTATCTCGTTTGCCAGTTTTTCCCGCTGGAGGTGGTAATATAAATTGAATATCAACATCATTATTGGTAGGAGATAAACCTGATGGGGTAATTTCTTGATCACCACAACTACTAGCAATTATATCACCTTTTTTAAGATGGGTGAGTTGTAAACAATCAATTTGGGTTGGTAGTTGGTTTTTGAGTTGTTTAAGAAATTCTTCAATTTCTAAAGATGATCCTGAATCAATTACTTTTGTTTGACTAGCCGTAATTAAATTGGAACGTAAAGCAGCAATATCATCACTGATTTTTTCTCCTTTATTAACCGCACTTTCTGTTAAATTTTGTCTAGCTATATTCAAAAGACTGGAACGGGCTTTATTTAAAGCAACTAATTCACCTACTAATAAAACCGGGACAAATACCAGCAGTATTCTTGTTACTAAAATTCGTCTAAATGATGATTGACTAGATTTTACCATCTGTTGTCTCTCTTCCCATCTTTAAACTACCAAAAGATATGTAATTACACTAACTAAAGGAGATATTTTATCAAGGATAAAGCTGATTTTATCAGCTTTTTAGCAATTTTTAATAGATAGAAAATAGGTAAAAATTGAAAATTAAAACTTAAAAATTTATTACCAATTACCAATCATTAACCTATTAATTCATCTGCCTGGCATAAAAATAAATATGATATATTAGTAATCATCAACAATAGATATAGTAAATATCTTGGCATATCAATATGGAAAGAGCAAAATTTCTCAACATTGTCTTATAGCTATAAAATATGAGAAAATCTACACAGCAGCTAAAAATTATCAAAGTAACTTAATGATGGAAAATCGCCCCCATACCACAGTAATTTTAGCCATGAGTGCTGACGGTAAGATAGCAGATTTTAACCGCTCACCCGCTCGATTTGGCTCATTAAATGATAAACTACACCTGGAGAAACAAATTGCTGCTGCTGATGCTGTTTTATTCGGTGCTGATACCCTTCGTGCTTACGGTACGACAATGATTATCTCAAAGTCAATACTCTTGCAACAAAGAATAAAAGTAAATAACCACCCCCAACCTGTTCATATAGTGATTTCCCATTCAGCTAATCTCAATCCGGACATTAAATTTTTTGAACAACCTGTAAGACGTTGGTTACTCACAACTTCTTTAGGGGCTTGTATTTGGGAAAAAAGTTCAGCATTTGAGCAAATTTTAGTATTTGAAACTGCTAAAGGAGAAATTGACATTCTCGCTGTTGTAAAATACTTAGCAGGTGTAGAAATTAGCCGTTTAGCTATTTTAGGAGGAGGACAATTAGTAGCATCTTTTCTGGAATTGGATTTAATTGATGAAATCTGGCTGACTATTTGTCCACTGATTTTAGGTGGTAATACCGCTCCTTCCCTCGTAGGAAGAAAAGGATTTTTATCTGCTCTTGCTCCTAAGTTACAATTATTAGAAGTTTCTACAGTTGAGCAAGAAGTATTTTTACGCTATCGGGTAATTCATAAGTCAGAAATAAATCTAAAATCCCCTATTATTTAACAACTATACAATGATAAAAGCACACAAACCCAATTATTCTATTACTTGGACTCACACAATCGCAGATATTCCTAAATCTGCTTGGGATGCTTTAGCAATACCCTTAAAAACCCCTTTTTTAGAATGGGATTGGTTACACAATTTGGAAGTGTCTCAGAGCGCTACAGCCGATGCTGGTTGGTTACCAAATCACTTGGTTTTATGGCGAGAACAAACTTTAATCGCTGCTGCTCCTTTATATTTAAAAGGACATAGCCAAGGGGAATTTGTCTTCGATCATCAATGGGCTGAATTAGCATCTCGCTTAGGAATAGAATATTATCCCAAACTCCTGGGAATGACACCATTTACCCCCGCTGAAGGCTATCGCTTTTTGATTTCACCGGGAGAAGATGAGGAAGAAATTACAGCTTTGATGATCTATGAAATTGATAGTTTCTGTGTTAAACATCGCATTTCTAGCTGTCATTTTCTCTATGTTGATCCCCAATGGCGACCAATTTTAGAAAAACAGGGTTTGACAACTTGGTTACATCATAGTTATATTTGGAAAAATGCTGATTTTACAACTTTTGATGATTATTTAACTGGATTTAATGCTAATCAAAGACGCAATATTAAACGGGAACGTAAAGCTGTAGAACAAGCGGGTTTGAAACTTCAAGCTATGACCGGTGACGAAATTCCTCCATCTATGTTTCCCTTAATGTATGATTTCTATGCTGATACTTGCGATAAGTTTGGTTGGTGGGGTAGCAAATATCTGACAAAGCAATTTTTTGAACAGTTATATCATAATTATCGTCATCGCGTTGTATTTTTTGCTGCTTATCATCAAGAAGATCAAGATCAGCGTCAACCCCTGGGAATGTCTTTTTGTTTATTTAAAGAAAATCAACTCTATGGACGTTATTGGGGGAGTTTTCAAGACATAGATTGTTTACATTTTGACGCTTGTTATTATACACCAATTGCCTGGGCGATCGCTCACAATATCCAAACTTTTGATCCCGGCGCTGGTGGTAAACATAAAAAACGCCGTGGTTTTCCCGCTACTCCTAATCACAGTCTCCACCGCTTTTATAACCACCGTCTAGAAAAGATTATCCTGCCTTGGATTCGAGAAGTCAATCACATTGAACAACAAGAAATAGACGCTATTAATGCAGAATTACCTTTTAAATAGCAAAATATAGCTCGCTTTTCAATCCCGAACTGGTGTTTCGGGATCTACCTCAATCATCTATAATGATACTCAAGATATCATCTCAAAAACTCTCAATAAATTTACTTTTGATAAAGCATGAAGGATTTACTACTTGAAGATTTGACAGCAATTGATCATAAACTTTCCCAACGTCATATTGATCTTGACCCCAATGGGTATTTTATCATCTACATAGACAAAAATGAACGATTGATTTATGCCAAGCACTTCACTAATATTATTAATGAGCGTGGTTTAGCGGTAGACCCAGAAACAGGTCAGGTCATTCCTGTACGCGGTAAGGTCGAAAGAACACACACAACCATATTCAGTGGCCGTACAGCTAAGGAACTCTGTATTAAGATCTTTGAAGAAACTCCAAATTGTCCTGTCACTTTCTTAGATCATGCAGCTTACTTAGGTAGAGAATTTGTCCGCGCTGAATTGGCTTTAGTTTGTGATCAAGACTATATTCAAGATTAACTATTGGTAGTGATGAGTAAATATTTATCTCATCACTTCCTAATTATTACTCGGACTCTTTAGTTGCTGGTTGAAACACTTGGTAAATATAATATGTGGCCATGGGAATCACAGTGGCCGCAATTAAAAGCCCTACAACCCAAACAGTCGCATTCTCTTTATCTGTGTCTTCCGCTTTAGTAAATGTTCCTTCTACTTTGACAGTTTCTACTTTCTCTGGTGGACCTGGATCTGGTTTACCAGATAGTACCGCAACCAGGCGATCGCTCACATCCAAAAAACCTTGATTATATTTATTGCCATTACGCAAAAATGTACCTAATGTCTCTTCAGTAATACTCTGCGCGATACTATCAGTCAATAGAGACTTAATATTATCGCCACTAATTAAAACAGTTCCATTAGTAACAGTATCAACTAGTAATAACACTTGATTAGCTTGCTCTACTGCTGTGGGAAACCATTTAGTAAATAATCCTTGACCAAAACTTTCCGGTGTTTCACCGTAGTCAAGCCTGTGAATTGTTACAAGTCTCACCTCCTGACCAGTTTCCTGAGCCAAATCCTTGAAAGTCTTAGTCAGATTACCTTCATTAAATCGGCTAATCACATCACCTTGATCTAAAACCCAAGTATCTGCTGTTAAACCTGGCATTTCGTATACACTAGTAGCAGAAGCAGGTAAAATAAACAGCGAAGTCCCCATCACCATTACCAGTAGAGGTAAAACAAGACGAGTAAAGTATTTTCTGTTACTAAATATTTTTTTGAGTAACTGTTGCATGGTATGAATCCTTAAACAGACTTGCAATCAAAATACTACATAATGAGGTAATTAGTAATTGGTAATTGGTAAGAAGTTCTTTTCCCTGTACTCCAGCATCGGCGGGGATATGTAACTTCATTAAGGTAATATTAAATTTAATAAAAGTAAAAAATCTTTGTTTAAGGAAATATCATGACAGCCTCTACCACCTTTGACTTAGTAGCACTAAATCAGCAATTGGAAACCGCAACCCCCAAGGAAATTTTAGCCTGGTCTATCAAGAATATCCCCACGGGACTGGTACAAACTAGTGCCTTTAACGTTGATGACATCATTTTGACACATATACTGTATACAGAACTGGAACATCCAGTTCCTGTAATTTTTCTTGATACCCTTTATCACTTTCCCCAAACCCTAGAATTAGTTGCTAAAGTCAAAGAAATCTATAACCTTGATTTAAAAACCTATAAAACACCAGATGTAGATAGTCGTGAAGCCTTTGCTGCTAAATTTGGTGCAGCCCTTTGGGATACAAATATTGCTAAATTCCACGATATTACCAAAATTGAACCATTGCAACGGGGTTTAGATGAACTGAATACCGTCGCCTGGATTACAGGCCGCCGTCGTGATCAAGCCGTTACCCGTGCTACCATGCCTGTATTAGAATTAGATGGTAAGGGAAGATTGAAAATTAACCCCCTAGCTACTTGGACTCGTCCACAAAGCTGGGCTTATGTAGCTCAACATCAGGTAATTTACAACCCTCTCCATGACCAAGGTTATCCCAGTATTGGTGACGAACCTATTACCACTAAGGTAGGTGAAGGTGAAGACGAACGCGCTGGACGTTGGCGTGGAAGTGAAAAAACTGAGTGCGGAATTCATATTTAGTCAGTTTTTAGCAGTCTAGACGACTAAACCCCCGACTTCTTGAAGCAGTCGGGGATCATCATATAACTGAATAAATTATGAAAATTCTTCATCTTTCAGATATCCATATTGGTAGCGGTTTTTGTCACGGGCGTGTTAATCCCCTCACAGGTTTAAATACACGATTGGAGGATTTTGTCAAGACATTATCTTTGTGTATTGACCGAGCATTAAATGATCGTGTAGATTTAGTTTTATTTGGTGGTGATGCTTTTCCTAATGCGACACCCGCGCCCTATGTTCAAGAGGCTTTTGCTCATCAATTTCGCCGCTTGGTAGATGCGGGTATTCCCACTGTGTTATTAGTAGGAAATCATGACCAACATTCCCAAGGTTTGGGAGGCGCTAGTTTAAATATTTACCGAACTTTGGCTGTACCAGGTTTTGTGGTTGGTGATACTTTGACCACTCACCGCATTTCTACCCGCCATGGAGATATACAAATAATTACTCTCCCTTGGTTAACTCGTTCTACTTTAATGACTCGTCAAGAAACTCAGGGTTCTTCTTTGGCCGAAGTTAATCTATTACTCACAGAACGTTTACAGGTGGTCATAGAGGGCGAAATTCGTCGTCTTGACCCTAGTATTCCTACGGTACTTTTAGCTCATTTAATGGCTGATAATGCAAGTTTGGGCGCGGAACGCTTATTAGCAGTGGGTAAGGGTTTTACTTTACCTTTGTCTTTGTTAACTCGTTCATGTTTTGATTATGTGGCTTTAGGTCATGTTCATAAACACCAAAATCTCAATAAATCTAATGACCCACCAGTAATTTATCCCGGAAGTATTGAACGGGTAGATTTTAGTGAGGAAAAGGAAGATAAAGGTTATGTCATGATAGAGTTGGAAAAGGGGAAGGTAAATTGGGAATTTTGTCCTTTACCAGTGCGAATATTTCGGACAATTGAAGTAGATTTATCTAAACACGATTACCCACAAGCAGCTTTATTAAAAGGAATTGCTAAATATGATATTCAAGACAATGTAGTGCGACTGATTTACAAATTGCGCTCAGATCAATTGGATTTAATTGATAACTCTTCCCTCAATAATGCTTTAAAATCCGCCCATACTTACACCATTCAAGCAGAACTAGTCAGTCAATTAGCAAAACCCCGGATTCCTGAATTGAGTACAAGTAGTAGTATTGACCCAATGTCTGCTTTGAAAACATACTTAAATAATCGGGAGGATTTAAAAGATATCGCCCCGTCTATGTTAGAAGCAGCGCAGAATTTGTTAACAGATGATCAGGAAATTTTTTTAGTACCATAGGGGGGAATGAAAAAGCAAGAATTCAGGAGTCAGAATATTTGTTTGTAGCAGAAATCTACAGTAGAAAATTTTTTCATCATTAGCAGCAGAAATTGATCAAATGGTTTATCAAATTTATAATTTAACCCCAGAGGAAATTGAAACTATAGAAAGTTATAGCGGGTAGAGATTTACTATTACTAAACCCCTAAGATTAATTCATAAATATCAGAATTTTTGTGAATTGGTATAACATACCAACATACTGTAAATCCTCGATACTCCAATTCAGACAAAAAATTAATCAGGATTTTATTAAATATTTCCTTGTGAAAAAATAGTTAACCAAATAGGAGAATAAAACATTGTTAACATCAGTAATTTCCATAATTGATATCTTTAGTCAAGTTCAACCAATTTCTAATAATTGTAAATATCTTTCTCCAGAACAATTGGACTTGCAAAATAAAAACAGAACGAGTATTTTACCCTGGAGAGGTCAATTTTCACCTGAATTAATAGAACTATTCCTCAAAGTTTATGCTGATCCTCATAATGTCATTTTAGACCCATTTGCAGGTAGTGGAACAACCTTATTTGAATCTGCACGTCAAGGTTTATCTTGTTATGGTACTGAAATAAATCCTGCTGCTGTAGAAATGGCTAAAACTGCTCATTTTGTAAATATAGAACCTGCCAAAAGACAAAAATTAATTAACTTAGCTGAGGAAATTATTGATAAACATTTATTACCCTTTGCAGGAGACTTATTTTTTTATGGTTTTTCTGAAAAACAAACATCTTTAGATAAACAAGAAATCGAAAAAAATTTTATTATTAAAATAATCGAAGAATGTGATCATCAACAAATATTGCAAAATTTACTGATCAATGCAATTATTAACTACCATCAACAAAATCAACCAAGAGAATTAATCACCTTTAGAAAAGCATTACAAAAGCATATCAATATTATTAAATATTTGCCCTATTCTCCTCATCCCTGTCAAGTTATTCATCAAGATGCTAGAAATATTCCTTTATCAGATAATAGTATAGATATCGTGATCACATCTCCTCCATATATTAATGTATTTAATTATCATCAAAACAATCGTATAACAATGGAAATGTTAGGTTGGAATTTACTAACAGTAGCAAAATCGGAAATAGGTGCTAATAGGAAACATCGTCAAAACAGGTTTTTAACTGTTATTCAATACGCCCTAGATATACTAGATGTTTTGAAAGAGATGCACAGATTAACTAAACAAAATGGTAGAGTAATTATTGTAATTGGCAGAGAATCAAATATACGTGGTGTACCATTTAAAAATGGTACATTATTAGCTAATTTAGCTGTTCAAGGTGCGGGTTTTAAAATTGATTTAATTCAAGAAAGAAAGTTTAGAAATAAGTTCGGAAAAATAATTTATGAAGATATTTTACATTTAGTCCCTGAAAAAAATGCTAACATGGCAGATGATACTTTAGCGAGAGAATTAGCAAAGGAGTTTTTAACAGCAGCTTCAGAAAATATAGAAGGAGATATTTATGAAGAAATAATTAATGCTAAAAACCGTGCTAATTTGGTGCAAAAATCACCTGTATTTAAAGTTGATGATTTATAACGTTAATCAAGATTGAATTTTTAAGTTATGAAAACTTATCCTACCCCACATTTTGAAAAACTCAAGGCTTTACTGGATAATTCTAAACTTCCAGTTAATGATCAACCTAGAGTTAATGAAGCAATGGACATTTATAAAATATGGATTAATAATTTAAGACAAACTATAACGTCTCAAGTGACATCAAAACAAATGCTACATACTCTATTAAAGTTGTTGATTGATTACAAAAATTATATAGATATCAAATTAATTTTTGATAGTCCTAACGATTTTTTATATAGACAAAAGGGGCAATTAAAATTAGATAATACGATAATTGAGGAATTTTTGCCATATCTTATTAACCCCATTATTATACCAGAAATAGAAAAATTAGATGCCGAGGTTGGACCTATTAAAGCATTTTCTTCTGTTTACTTTGAGTCTAGTTTAACAATTCCAGCTTTAGGAGGTGGTTTAAGTGTTAGAAGCAAAAACCAAGATTTTGCAATTACTAGAAAACTCTACTTAAAAGCATCTCATTTTCCAGATTTTACACAAGAAAAAACTATAATTACTAATCTGGCTTATATTGCTGTAGAATGTAAAACCAATCTTGATAAAACTATGTTTCAAGAAGGATGTGCAACCGCACATGATGTGAAAACAGCAGTTCCTGGAGCAAAATATTTTCTGCTATGTGAATGGTTAGATATGTCTCCTATTAGCACTGCTCCCACGGATATTGATGAAGTCATTTTGTTAAGAAAGGCCAAAAGAATTAATTCTAATATTAGAACACATTTTGCCAATTATAAAGGTCGGTTAGATTATCGAGATTATTATATTCAATACTTGGAAAATAATTCATTTAGAATTGAAGTTTTTGAGCATTTTATTAATAACATTCGTAGTCTTCTAAATAATGAAGGTTTAGACGAGAGTAATGTTTTGGAGGTTGGTTATTTTTAAAGAAAGTCCTTCTATTGGTTTTGATGTTAGCTGCTAATACTAGTTATACAGATTTTCCCAGTTTGTCCGTTGTCCGTTGTCAGTTGTTGGTTGTCAATTTTTTAAAATTTCCGTTCAAACTCAATTACACCACGAGTATCATCAGTTAAATTAGTAGAAGAACGCAGACGCAGTTCATTATTTATTCGGTAATTAATCCCCCATTGTACAGGATCACGAGCCGTCAAAATCTTAATAGTAGAAAAGGAAAACTTCGGAGAAATATCAATTCCCGCTTCTAAGGCTAATTCTAAAGATGAGTTATTTCTCCCCGCTTCTGGCCTCTGGGAAAGAATAGTAGGAAATATTCTTAATTCACTTAAACCAAAAGCATCACCAATTTGATTAAATGCACCTTGAAAATTACTAAAAACCGCCGAACCAGCAATATTAATTAAACCCAGTTTAATATCACCACGTTCTTTAGTATCAATGAACCCACCCCCTAACAAAGCTACAATTTGTGTTTCTGAACGCGCAGGACTACTTTTCAGTTGTAAATTCTCGTTAATTTGACTCGATAAACCATTAATACTGGCTTCCACTCGAACTGTTTCTAAACCCGATAAACCTAAAGAACCTACGGAACTTTGTTTGCTAATATCGTTATTTTGAACTACATCTAGAATTTTAGCAAATAAACGAATATCTAAATACGGGTCACGGGGTTGACTGGAAATAAAGGTAGCAGTATGTTCATAACCTTGCGCTAAACCTAATTGGGTCGTGAATAAATTCACCGCACCTTTAGTTAGTTTAATAGTTCCCTCCGGTACGGGTTCAGCTAATGAACCACTCACAATTAAGTCCCCAGCAGCTTGGAATTTAAAAAGCGGTGGACTAGTAATTTGTACATTTTTACCTAAGTTTAATTCTAGTTTATTTAATTTGGTAATTTTATTTTCTGTCTCTGGATATTTTTGAGGAATACTGATTTTACCCTTTGCGGAATTAACATTTTTAGATTCTGCTAACAATACTTGACCATCAGATAATTCTATCTTACCACCAATTACAGGTTGCAGCAGAGAACCTGTAATTTCTAATTTCCCACTAGCACCCCCTTGATATAGTCCCTTCAGTTTTAAAGCTAATTGTTCTAAATTAACAGTCAGTGCATTTTCTGTTTTCATATTTTGACTGGTAAAAATTGGTAGTTCTCCCACAACTTTAACTTTACCATTACTAAATCTACCTTCAAGATTGTCTACAAATACCCGGTTTAAATCAAACTCTGCACTACCATTTATATTGGTTAATTTTCCCGGTAATGCTTGAGCGCTAAAGGTAGCATTACTCAAGGAAGCTTTACCTTCAACTAAGGGTTTTTTTAAGGTTCCTGAAACTTTTAGATCTATTTCTCCTTGTCCATTCTCAAATGCTATTTCATTCGTAAAAAGATTTAAAAGTGTTAAACCTTCGTTTTGGACTTTTACATCTAAATTAATTTGATTACTCTCTGGTTTTCTAGTAGCAACAGGTGTTTGATAAGGAATACTCCCCGATATTTTAGTTCCAGGTTCTTTCTCTACTCCTGATAAATTACTACTAAAGTTTAATCTTCCATTAGTATAATTAAAAGTAGCATTAGTTGTTGCTATTTGTTTTTGATTAATTGTTCCTTCTATTATGTTTAATTCTCCTATGGCTTGAGGATTATTAATACTACCTGCTATTGTTGTCGTTAAATTCAGTTTACCCCCAATTCCTACTGGTAGTTTCACTAAATCATTTACTCTCCCAAGAGGAAAATTCTGTACTGTTAATTGACCTGATTGTCTATTATTACCAATGTTACCTGTAAAGGCAATTAACTTTTGTTGATTTTCAATTTGTAAGGGTTGTAAACGCAAAATTCCCTCTTCTAAACTACCTTTAACTACTACTTTTTCTACATCATAAAATCGGCTCGGTTCTGTTCGTTTACCCCAAGTAAAGTTTTGTCCTCGCAGGTTAAATCTAATTCTTGGTTGGTCGGCTGTAACAGTATTTATACTAATAAAACCGTTTAATATCCCTTTCAAATCTCTTAATTCCGGTATGGGTGTAGCATTGACCCGTCTCCGCTCTTGGGCAGTTACTAGGGCATCAATTTCTGATAACCTTTGCATTTGGCTGAATAAGGACTGATTTGGTAATTTTTGGGATTTAGCGGTTAAGTTACCTGCTTTACCATATTTCGGTGCTTTTAAACCACGTTGCAAGTCTTGAATTTCAAATATTTGGGCAACATTAAGTATATCTTGAATATTACCTTTGTTAATTTTGATGTTTGCTCGCAATTGCGGTTTCTGTGTCCATGGTCTGATGTTTGCATCAAAGTTATATCTGCTTTCACCTTTTTTAAGTTCGCTATTACCGAGAATAAATGTTTGATTATCATACCGCAGTTGGGTTTGAAAGCGATCGCCTTTAATGCGGCCAATTTCCGGTTTCTCAATGGCTATATTCCCCTCTGTCGCTAATGTCTGGGAATTAATTTGTAAATTTCCATTTAATAATCCTCCCACACCCCCCGGACTTAATAGTGTATCATCTGGTAAAATTACATTTAATGCTTCTAATGGCAGATTAGTCATACCCACAGCTAAGTTACCATCTGTTTCTATACCTGATAACAATGTTTGTCGCCACTTGATTAAAAAAGATTTAGGACGATTATTTCTATCTAATTTAACTGCTATACGCTCTTTCTCGCCTACAATATCTAAGTTTAATCCCTCTCCTGACACGGCTTTAACACTACCAGTTAGAGATGGTTCAAAGACCAATTTTTGAAGTCTTAAATTTCTCAGTCCTAACTTACCTGTAATATTTGGTGCAGTCGGTTTTCCTCTCAACTGGCCACTAAAATCCAGATTTCCACCAATATCTACCTTATTAGGTACTTTAATAGGCAATTTTTGGAGATTATAATTATTTATATTTAAGTTTAAATTCATGTCCGTAATTTCGGGAATACCTACTTTTTCGGCATTAGCTAATAAATAACCTTTAATTCGCAAGTTAGCATTATTATAACTATCTATAACTAGCTTCTTTCCATTCCAACCAATATATAACCAAATAGGTGGATTAATACCGGGTAAACCTCTATTAAATTGCAGTTGACCAACAGCAGCAATATCTGCTAACCTGGCATTGGCTAAATTTCCCGCTAGTTGTAATTTCCCTGTCAACTGTCCTTGTAACTTTGACCCAAAAGAGCGCAATTCTAACCCAGAAGTAGCCAAAGAAGCCTGATAATTTCCATCATTAACTTGAATATCAGCAGCCGTAACCGTGCCATTAGGAAGTTTTAATCTACCTTTTCCCTCTCCCTGAATAGTTGACGGTTGAAATGACTCTACAGAACCCGCTACTTGAAATTCACCTGTGATATCCCCTTGCCATGGGGGCGGTACAGATGCTAAACTAATTAAAGGTACATTATCAGCCTCAATTTTCGCCTGATAACGACCTTCCGCAACTTGAATATTCCCAGCTTTAATTTTCCCCCCTCCCACAGATAAAAATCCCTCACCTAATGCTGTCAGGGTTTTAAGTTGGAAATTCTCCCGATTACCCCCAATCACTAAGTTACCTGTGAGGGGATAATTTAAAATTGGGTTGGTTTGTTTTTGTCTGAATATTTTTCCTAAGCGTAAATTTCTCCCTAACAACAAGGCTGTGAAATTTTGCTCTTGTAAGTCAAGTTGGGCTATATTGACTGTACCACCCGCAATGTTAACATTCGCATTCTCAGGGATAATTGTCTCAATTTTAAATGGTGAGGAATTTCCTGATAACCGCAAACCCCCATTAAATTCAGCCCCAGTTAAGGAAATATTTTCCTGTTGTTTTTGGTCTACTAAGGAGGCTAATTGAATTTTATTAGCTTGCGCTGAAAATTGCCAATTACCATTAATATAAGTACCATTACCCCTAACTGTGCCACTACCTACATTAGCAACTACATCACGAAAGGAAACTTTTTGATGAGAATTAATATCAGAATTAATAATTGTTGTGAGCGTTGTGGGATATTTAGCTTCAGTTGCTTGCAATTTTACTATGGTCTGAGTTTTATTTTCCGCTCCTTTGAGTTGGGCTGTAGCTGATAATAGTCCAATGGGAAATCCTGTTTTAATATTATATACTTGAGCGATCGCATCTCCAGATATATTTTCCCCAGTCAAGTTAAAATCTAGCTGGGGTACTGCACTCAGTTTAATTGTTCCCTCACCCTTTACCTGACCTTGATATCTAGTTTTTCCTTGGATATCTGTAATTTTCAGCAGAGACTTACTGCTTATCAGTTCAAATTTCCCACTAACTTTCTGAAAATCTACTTTATCAATTTGGACATTTTTCAAACTGCTCACACTACCAGATAATACTGGCTGGGAAATTTTTCCCAATATCCGTAGGTCTGCTTGAGCAACCCCAGTTACGGGAACAGGTAACTTGACTTTTAGAGTAGTTTGAGCATTAGCTAAACTTACCGCATTGACACGCCCTTTTAAATTAAATCCAGATTCCTGATCAATTATACCTGATACTGTCACCGGAATCTGCCCGTAATTTGTAATTATCTGATCTAATTTAATAGCCAGTCCATCAAAACTCAGATACCCTTGACTATTATTTAATAATTGAGGTATTCCAGAAATTTGTACCGTTACTCCCGCTAGGTTGGCCTGACCATATAATAAGGTTTTCTCCCTGGGTACTACTTTAATTTGTAAATCACCATTGACCCTACCAGTTTTTAAGGTTATTGGCAAGTCAACAATTCGTGTAATATCTGCTGCCAGAATGTTTTCTGCTTGTATTCGGAAATTACCCGCTAAAACTTTCTGCGGAATTAAGTCCCCCACAATGGAAATATTACCCCCACTTACCCCTTTACCAGCTACTTCTAATTTAATCAGACGATTTTGATTTAAGAGTTTAGCTGTGCCATTAATTCCCGAAAATTCTACCTTCACTGGTAAAGAATTTTTTTCTAAAACCGATACTTTCGGTACTAATACTAAATTAGCATCACGAAACCGCAATTTATCCAAATCAGTTTTGATTAATGCTTTACCTTTAGGTGGCGTTATCGTAGTCGTTAACCAGCGCCCTTGGATATCTTGTTCAATATAAATATCTGGGTTAATTAAAGTTACATCTAATAAAAGATTGCGGTTAATAACTAATTGCCAAGGATCAAATCCCACTTCAACGGCTTTTGTATTTACCTTATCTGAATCTGTGTCGGTTGTTGGTATCTCTGAAGCTTTAAAACTTACTCCTGTCAGGGAAAATGACTTAACTGCTCCCAGTTTTACCGGACGATTTAGGGTATTAGTAAGATTTTTGGTAACTAATGGCACTAAGTCATGATCAACAAAATTCCGCAACCGCCAAACACCGACAATAATTCCCAGCACCAATACAGCACCTAAAACTAGTCCACCTTGACTTAATATTGTTAACCATAGACGCTCAAACCCAGAATTTCTGGAGTGAGAATTTTGACTAGAAGAGTTAGACATCTTGTTTTACCAGAAATTTATGTCATGAGCAAGCCCGCTAAATCTACGCTACTGGTCGCTAGTTATCCCATTGTACCAAAAGTCGTCTTTTAAAAACAGAGTTTTTCACCGAAATTTTCCAAGAAAAGGTGTTGACAAGGAGTTTGAAAACTGTTATCATAGAACCGACGAGGAAGAACTATCTTCTACTTTTATGTAAATTGTTATTGTTTTTATCACGCAGAAGCGCGTCAAGTTGGTGCTTTTTCTAGGAAAAAAATCTGAAAAAGTGTTGACAAAGAGTTTGAAAACTGTTATCATAAAACCGACGAGGAAGAACTATCTTTCAATAATTATGTAAATGTATAGTAAATAAGTCCAAACAGATATTATCAAGAATTATTCTAAAAAAAATAGTTGCGAAAGTCAAGGTTCAGAATCAACTTTTTTCGTCGAGTTATTGAGAAAATTCTCAAGATTATTGAGAATAGAGGGGGGATAATTGAGTTTCGCCTTTTTTTGAAAATTTTTATTTAAAAAACTGATAGTTAATTAACTATATAATAGGAAAATCTTTTAGTTTAGCTGTAAGTGCTGAAAATCCGAGAAAAATGATCTGAGATTTTTGCAAATGCACAACCTAGAACTCTAATATAAGTTAGGCAAGAAATCAAAGGATGGATAATGCGTGTTTTTGTACTAATTTTTAATGCTGGTACGGATAATGAGGGTATTCACAGCGTTCGGATTACCAATAACCAAGGGTTAGAAGTTAATCAAATCCTGATGTTTGCATCAGAAGATGATGCTACTCGCTATGCTTTAATGTTAGAAGCTCAAGACTTCGCTCTACCAACAGTAGAAATGATGGATGCTGCTGATGTTCAGGAATTTTGCGAAAATGCCGGCTATGATTGGGAAATTATCTCCGAAAATAGTGAGTTAGCGATTCCTCCAGCAATGAATGTAGAAGAAACTGACTGGCAAGCTGAACCCGAAATAGGGTACACTCAGAAAGATTTCCTTTCTACAGATTCATCTGTCCCGGAAATTGCTAATTCTGATTTAGACAGCATTCGTCGTCAACTGGAAGGGCTATTATGATTTGTCATGGATCATTAGTCATGAGCAGTAAATGACAAGTGACTATTGATTTGTTACCACTGACACAGAATATATAAGATGACAAATTTCCAGGAACGCGGCCATCTACTCACGGAACAAGTTAATCCCCATAGTCTCAATCTAGACCAACTCAATTCCCTGGAATTGGTGGAGTTATTTAATCATGAAGACCACAAAGCAGTAGCAGCAGTAGCAGAGGCTAAAGTTCAATTAGCAGCAGCTATTGATTTGACAGCAGAGATGTTGCGTCAAGGGGGACGTTTATTTTACGTGGGTGCAGGGACAAGTGGTAGATTGGGAGTATTAGATGCTGCTGAATGCCCACCTACTTTCTGTACTCCAGCCGAGTTGGTACAGGGAATTATTGCTGGTGGCGCTGGTGCATTGGTTCGCAGTTCTGAAGATTTAGAAGATCGATCTGAAGATGGGGAAAGTGCCATTTCTCAACGACAAATTACCCAACTAGATGTGGTCGTCGGTATTACTGCGGGAGGAACAACACCTTTTGTTCACGGTGCTATTAATGCTGCTCGTCAACGGGGAGCTAAAACTATTTTTATAGCTTGTGTCCCCGCTGAACAAGTCACTATTGAGGCCGATATTGATATCCGTTTGTTAACAGGTCCAGAAATTTTGGCTGGTTCTACTCGTTTGAAAGCGGGAACTGTAACAAAATTGGCTTTAAATACTCTCTCCACTGGGGTAATGGTCAAACTCGGTAAGGTCTATGGTAATCGCATGGTTGATGTCGCTGTGACTAATCAAAAGTTACGCGATCGCGCTTTACGGATTCTACAAGACTTGACGGGCTTAAGTCGAGAAGCAGCGGGTTCTTTACTGGAACGCAGCGGTAAATGGGTGAAGTTATCTTTATTAATGCACTGGACGGGTTTAGATCAGGAAGCCGGTAAGGAACTACTAGCTGCACATTTGGGTAATCTCCGTCAGGCTGTAACTAGTTATAATCAAGATCATAATTCGGGTATTTAGGGTGTTTTAGCTGTCTTCGTAACGCACCACTCCAGGCACAGAGGACGCACAGAGGAAGAGTGTTTATATGTTAGATTTGTGTCAAAATAGTGAAAGTTGACCTTCTTTTTTTAGTTTCCAACTGTTTTCTCCCATGCGTTCTCCTATGTCTTCTAACACACTCAAAATGGTTTGATCTTCTGGGGTAGTTCCATTTTTTAAAAGTGGTAATAAATGCAAAACTATTTGATCAAAGTTGGGATTTTTCTTTTCTCTTTCCATTCTGCGTAAGTAACTGATTAAGTAGTATTTAATTCTCAATTTCACATCTATATGTGATTTGAATTTTGCATCTTTTTTGAGAGTAAATAGTTCTGTTTTTTCATCATAGTCAAAATTACCTAATAAAATTGGTGTTAAATCAGAATATTCTTTTTTTAATAAGTCTAAAAAACCTAATTCTAAACCTTTAATAATTAGTTCGTCATTAATTTGTTCTAGAGTTGCACCATCATTTTTAGCTATAATTCCTTCAATAGTTTGAATGACAATTTCTGCAATATCCATTCCTAAGTTAGCTTTCATAATAGCTTTAGGACTGCGAACTTTACGAAAATTAATGATTAATTGTCCTGATAAAACTGTAAAAGGGTTTTGTCTCTTTTTAAAGCTTGTTTGGCCATTTTTTTGTGGTACTGCACCAATATATTCAAAACCGCAACTTTCCGCAGTATCAATAATTAAATGCCAAAATTCAGGATCTTTATGAGCAAATACAAATGATAACCACCGGTCAAATTTTAACACTCGATACATTTCTTTGATGCTTTCAGCTATTAATTGATTATATTCATCTTTAGTTTTTTGATGTTCTCCTCCCTCAATTGCTTCTTGTTGATAGTCTGCTTCTGTTACTTCTAGATCTAACCAAGCATTCCACATTACAGATAAATCTAAATAGGGAATTTTCTTACCATAGGGAGGATCTGTATATATATAGTCTACACTTTCTTTGGGAATAAAACTTAAATTTGTGGCTGAACCTTTAATAATTTGTCCATAAGAAATAGTTTTTTCGTTAATAAAATATTCCATCTCTTTTTTTGCTGCAACTACTTTTTTAAATCGCATTTCAAAATAAGTTAAGATATGTATATCCTTTGGTGAACGAGCTATTCTATAACGATAATATTGAAATGCACTTGCATTACCCTGACCATCTTGTGTTGATGTTTTTCCTGTGTGGTATGTTAAATTTGCTTTTGTCAAAAGTCCAGAAAACATTAGCATTAATGAATTTCTAATATTTTTGTTTCTCTCCTTCTTAATAATTGACTTTAATAAACCTAACTGTGCTAATTGTTTATCACTAAATAACTGTTCTAATCTTTCCACGTCTGAACCTTTAGGTAATTGTAAACCTTGAGGATAGGGATATTTTATTAATGCTTTTTGAATATCAGGTTCCGTTTGAGGTTCTTTGTTTTCATATTCCGTTTTTACTCTTGCAAAAGCTACTGAAAGTTCATCAAAATCTACAGGAGTAATTAAAGAATTAACAAGAAATACAGCCATAGGATTAATATCTGTACTAATGGCTTTTCTATTATTCATTAAAGCTTCAATAGCTGTCACTCCACTACCACCAAAAGGATCAAGAATTAAATCTCCAGGTTGACTAAAGTTTTTAATATATTCAGCGACTACATTCCACGCTTGTTTAGTAAAATATCCATGAACTCCAAAATGTCTTCTTGCTGCTCTTTTTTTAACTAAAATTTCTTCCAATAAAGGACGAGTATTATAATCGAAACTAACTTGAGGTTTAGCTGTAGCTATGGTAGTTTCATAATTAAAGTTTTTACCAGATTGAAAACTATTAGGTGATAAATATTGAGTTAATTTTTCCCAATGATATTCAATTTCATCCAGGTTAAAAAATAAAATAGGTATATTAGTTGCGGTGGTTTTAAATATAGAAAACTCTACACCATTACAAAGAGCAAAATAATTACTCCTAATTTCCGGGTGGGTAGCATAACTATAAACCTGTTCTATATGATCACCCTCTTTAATATTCTCATTTGGTGCTTTTGCGTCAAGTACCCAAGCAAAATTATTTTCTACCTTCAAAACATAATCAGGAACAAGATTTATAGGGCGTTTTTTACTACCTATTTTCAAAAAAGGATGTTGTAATGTTTTACTACGAATTATATTGATTTCTGTATACCCAAGTGCTTTTAAAATAGGCAGAATAATTACTTCTCTAACGCTATCTTCTTTGAAATCTGGGTTTTGTTGTAATGTCTGAAAGTTCAAATTATCAAAAATATTTTTCATTTTTACCCCTGATCAAATTTTTAGATTAGATGATTTTTTCAGGCTATCTTTGAAGTTTATTATGCTAGATTCCCCTATTATAACACTTTAATCAAATAAAACCAAATCATATATACAGCACTTACCGATGTTATGAGGTACAAAGTCACCCCACCCCCAACCCCCTCCAATATCAAAAGTTTATACTTTTCTTCCCCCCGCTGCGCAGGGGGTTTTCATTCTCGGGGGTAAAAAAGAAAAGAAAAGTGATCTTTTGTTGATAAAATTACAAAAAGATCACTATTTTTTGTCTTTTAAAATATGTTAAATAGTTTAATCGAAAAACTCAAAGAAGTCAAAGACTTTCGTAAAA
>JBJUHT010000098.1:0-2898 GCA_046070105.1 Dolichospermum sp. | reverse complement strand
GCGATGTTAGACCACGTTGGTTTAGGGGAACATATTAATTACTATCCAGAGAATTTATCCGGTGGACAAAAACAACGGGTAGCTATAGCCCGCGCTTTAGTTAGTCACCCAAAAATAGTATTAGCAGATGAACCTACAGCTTCATTAGATAAACAATCAGGCCGCGATGTGGTGGAATTAATGCAAATGTTAGCTAAAGAACAAAATTGTACTATTTTGCTTGTCACCCATGATAACCGTATTTTAGATATAGCTGATCGCATCGTTTATATGGAAGATGGACAACTAAAAAGTGATGGTGTAGATATTGGTGTTAAAGTCAATTAAGCTGTTGTGCATTTAATTTGTATAATTCTTGCGGGCAAGACTTGTACTGAGTTTGCCGTTCGCGTAGCGTGGCGTTAGCCATAGTATGCCCGCACTACAAGAAATAACAATATTAGGATTATTGGGTTTAGCTGCGTAACAGCTTAATATTCCCAGTCTTGTGGAAAGGTGATAATATTTGGAAAATCAAGGATAACTTTGCGTAAATCAGTGAAAACCTCAACCAGGAGTAAAGTTATATGACACTGACACTATTGAATAATCGTTATCAGGTATTGCGGGTACTGGGTAGTGGAGGGTTTGGAAAAACATTTTTGGCAGAAGATACTCAAATGCCTTCGGGTAAGCGGTGCGTGATCAAACAACTTATCCCAGTGATTAATAATCCTCAACTATACCAACTGATACAAGAAAGGTTTCAGAAGGAAGCGGTTGTTTTAGAAGAACTTGGCGAGCACAATCCTCAAATTCCCCGGTTATATGCTTATTTTTCTGAAGGTGGGGAATTTTATTTAGTTCAAGAATATATTGAAGGCCAAACCCTCAGGGAAAAGTTACAACAACAAGGGTTATTTAATGAAGTTACAGTTAAGGAAATTTTAATTAATATCTTGGAAATTCTTGAATATGTTCACGGTAAAGGTATAGTCCATCGAGACATTAAACCAGAGAATATTATTTTACGTTCTTCTGACAACAAACCAGTTTTAATAGATTTTGGGGCTGTGAAGGTGACGATGAATACGGAAATGAGTCCTTCTGGCAATTCTAGTCAGTCTATTGTGATAGGGACACCCGGATTTATGCCAATGGAACAAATAGCAGGAAGACCACTATTTGCTAGTGATTTATATAGTTTAGGACTAACAGTAATTTGCTTATTAACAGGCAAAATACCTCAAGATTTACCAACTGACCCAAGTATGGGTAACATTTTGTGGCGACATTTTGTACCCTATTTGAATGTTAATTTTGGAGATATTTTAGATAAAGCTATTTCTTATAATCCACGCGATCGCTATCTCAATGCTAGAGAGATGTTGACCGCTTTACAAACTCTCTCAAATCCCGTTGCACCTGCTTTTGTCCCAACACCTGCGGTTATTCCAGTACCATCTCCTTCATCACTTGAAAATACAATTGTAGTAAGTTCAGGTAATGACCTCCAAAATTCTCATCAAACTAATCAAAATACCGCTAGAGGTGGAATAATTCTTGCTAGTATAATTGCCAGTGGTTTAATTGGTGCCTCTATTATTATTGGCTTTGCTATTAATAAATCACCTTTACCTATTGAATCATCAAATAATAAAAATACATCAGTATCTTCATCCGCAAGTCAAGAAAATCAAAAAACCGCTATATCAAATATTAATAGTCCTATTAACTCCGAAAGTCCCTTACCTCCATCTTCCGCAAAAACAGAAACTAACAATCAACAATTATCAGACTCATCTACACTAAATAATTCTATTTATTTTGTTGCTGATTCTGCTTTTTCAGATTTACAGACTGCTACCAAGGAAGCTGACAACTTACAAGTGAAGGGTTATTCTCAAGCTGGAATATTCTGGATACCAGATTATCCTAATCTATCAGATAAACCCTTATATCAAGTATATGCTAATCAGTTTAGTGATCTCACAAACTGCATCAACTTCTTAAAGACCTATGGAAAAATTAATTCAGATTCCTATTGTGTACTTGCTAGTAAAGATGCAAATACATCACCTAATCGGGTGTTTTTCAAAGAAATTTCTCATATCTCCATATCTAATACATCACCAATAAATACCACAAATGCAAATACCCAGAATTATTTTTGGATTTCTCAAAGACGAGTTACCGAAACAGATTTAGCAGGTAAAGATGGTTATGAATTAGATATTATGCGAAATACAGTTTTTGCTGTTAAGGGTCGCAGGTTTGATACTCCAGGTTTACAAGAATATTTTAACCAACAGTCTTGGTATAATCCTCGATATTCACCAAACCAATTTCCAATGAGTTTACTATCAAAATTAGAACAGCAAAATGTAGAATATATTGCTAAATATCAAGATCGTAATAATCTACGTTATTTTAAAAAATAAGTATTACATTTAGATTATTATACAGACAGGATTTGTAGATCCCCGACTTCTTTTACTTATTCTGTCTATAAATTATAAATTGATCTAAGAGGTCGGGGATCTTTTTTCCTCACCTAAATCCTTACAATTAATACTCCTTTATTTAAAGGTAATTTCCTCCCGAATTTCCAGGTTAAGAGTTTTTTGAATTTTCAAAAGTTTTGTCAAACTAGCACTAGCATATCCATTTGCTTCATCACGTTGCACCTGTTGAGGTTTAACTCCTAAAAGTTTGGCAAAACTTTCTTGAGTATGTCCACGAATAATCCGCGCTTTAATGAGTGCTTCTGGTAATTTCTCTAAACTATCATATTGCAATTTCTCAATTTTACCTTGATTATTTTTGAGATTTTCGTACTCTTTTATCTCTTCAGTAAACTCCTCAATTTGGCTTTTGAGTGAATCAATACGAGCCTCATAACGTAGTTTTTGGTTTTCA
>JBJUHT010000097.1:0-7666 GCA_046070105.1 Dolichospermum sp. | reverse complement strand
GGTGAGTGCGGTGGATAAACCCGACTTATACAATTGCGAATTATTTCCTTTTCTTTATAATTGAAACTTCAAAAACCTCTCTTCAAATTTGATTAATCAAACTATCCAATGGATAACTTTTTAAGTTAGTAACTGGCATTTGTGCTAAAGTTATTTGATCTTCATGACTCAAGATAACTCTACCATAAATGCGGGGTAACAAAGATTGCCATTGCATATTTCCTAATTTATCAATGAAGGAAATCTCTATAGTATCGCTAATGTCTAAATCTGTCATTAACAGATTCATAGCCACACTAGATAAAAACATTTCTGCATCTTCTATGGTTAGATTACCTGTGTGGATAATCAGGGTAATTTTTTGATTTTCAGGATGAGTTCCTAATGCTTCAATTACCTCTTGTAACTCAAAACCAAGTTCCTCTTCTGCTTGTGTCCAATCTGGGAATATTATTAAGTTAATATCTCTCAAACGTAGATTTTCCTCTAAGTTCTCTGACAGATAATTCCTGAATAACTCCTGGAATATATTACCCATTTTAACAGAGTAAGAGCGACTATCTAGAAAACTAGGATTATTATTCATAGCTGCTTTAATGTCGTCGCTTTTTTGTTGACATAATTCAGAATTATTTCCCAGTTGAACTGCTAATTTGATATAAGATTCTTCGCTATCTGCTACCAAGTCAGAAATATTTAATGTTTGAATCATTGCTGCTCCCATTGCAGAACGGAAACAATTTCCCTGTCTAGCTATGACTGGTAAATTAACCTGTAATGGTTCTATTAAAGAAGTTGTTCCCGCGAAGGGAAAAGAATCTAAATAAACATCAGCTATTTTATAGTATTCCTTCATATCCTGTCTATCTGGGACTGGTTCAGGATCTAATACTATTAAGCGTTCAGTTTCTAACTCATACTTAATAAATATGGAATTGAGATGATTGATAAATTGTGTTTTAGGGTAATTATTTGACCAATTCGGACCAAATGGTAATAGCACTAAAACTGAATTTGCTACTTGATTAATAATTTTAACCCATGTTTCAATTAGTTCGGGAATGATTTTGAAATAGTTAGCACAGGAGATGAAAACAAAAGCATCTTCGGGAATACCTAAATTATTCCGTTCTACTGGGGTGGTTATTTTTCCTTCTTCAGTCCCATAACTAAAACAATGTGCAGAACCCTCTAATTTGATTAACTTTTCTTGATATTGATCTTGTGCTGTGGGTGATGGATCTGTTAATGTTCCAGAGATGTAATAATCTATATTTCGTATTCCCGTTGTCACTACGGAAGCACCACTAGTAACTTGTATTCTTCCTAATCTAAAACTTGCTAACAGAAAGATTTGATTAGTAATTGCGGTAACGTTGGTAGCTATGAATAATATATCAATATCATCACTACGAATTGTATTTACTTGCGCTGATAATTCCTGTGGCAGCAGTTTAAAGGAGTTGGCAGAAAGTTGACAATATTGTTCTAGTGTATGACCTGTTTCTATGAGTGAGTATAAGATTACCTCAAAATCTCTACTTAGGTATTCATAAATAGGAAGATAAGCGAATGTTTCCGCTGAGGGTAGAAAACTATAAGCTAATATACCAAGTCGGATTTTTTTTCTGTTTATAGGTCTGTCAGCAAACTTATACTCAATTTCATAACCTTTTAGTTTCAGAAAGTATTCTATTATTTCCCCACGTTTAAAATAGATATCTTTCAGATTAGCTTCATTGAAGTAAACAGGAATAAAATTAGCTTTTTGGGCAAAATTGTTAACTACTTCATGCCATAACTCAGAATCAGAGTTAGAGTTATTGAATATAGATGTGTATAAGTAATCGAGCGAGTTCTGCAAGTATTGGTAGTAATTATCTGCCTGGCCTATTTCTTGGAAATATGAATGAGAAGAAAACAGGAATTTTAGGTAGTTATTGTTCTGAATAAATTTTTGATATTCCTGGATAAACTGAGTATTTTCAGGAATTTTCTGTTGATTTAAATTTGAAACCGGCTTAACTGCACGCAATTGAGCAATTACATGAATTACGTCACCTGGAGATTCTTTATGTTCAAGATGTACAGTATTAAACTCACCTTTAAATCCATACCTTCTACAAAGTTCTAGATAAGCAGGAGATTCATTACAATAATAAAGAAAAGAATTGATGTTCCAAAAACTGACATGGGTAGGATCTTGAAATGCTCCTCTACCATCAGTTGATGGTACACTAATATCAACTATTCCGCCTGGTTTTAATATTCTCCAAATTTCATTCATTGTGTGGATTCTATTAGGTAGATGCTCGATAATATCGTATGCTTTAATAAAATCAACACTATGATCAGGAAATGGAAAAGAACCATTCAAATTAGCAATAATATCAACTTGATCACCGGCAATAATATCAACTCCTATAAAACCTTCTGCTTTATGAGTTCCACATCCTAAATCAACATAAATCATTTTAGGTGATGCCGACGAATTAGAATTATTCATACTGTTAACTTCTGTTCCTCAATTACCTCTATATCTAGAGATTACCCACATTTTCCAAAAATCTATCACTTTCCGGGTACAATAATATTCATTTTCACAAATCTTTACAATTAATCTGGAAAGTGCCTAATTATCAATTTCTACGCCTAATTCCCGCAATTTTGCCGCCAATTTATCAGCTCGTTGTTTTTCTTGTTCAGCTCGCTGTTTTTCTTGTTCAGCTCGTTGTTTTTCTTGTTCAGCTAATTCTTGTCCTGTTAATAATAAATTACCTTCTAAGTCCCACCATCTTAACCAAGGTAAATCTACATTTTTATATGTTCCCTGCCAAATACCTAACTCAACACCCATTTTAGCAATTACATAATGACCTCTTTCATTAGGCGACATTAAATAATATTGTCCCTCAACTAAATGATATAATTCTAAAGATGATTTTTTTTCTTCATAAATGCCGTAAAAAGGTACTCTAATTGCTTTTTCATAAACCCAAAATTTTCCCTGATAGGGAGTTTCGTCTCTTTCTTCTTTACCGTTTCCTGATACAAATTCAAGGACAATTAAAGGTGCTACTAATTCCTGCCATAATACGTAAGAACGGCGCATTTGACCATTTAAAATTGGTGGTACATCAGGAACATAAAACCAATCTGGTGCTTCTGCTCCCTTCTCTGGTGGGTTTGTGATTTGCCAATAGATGCCGCTATCTTGTCCTATGCAAAATTGTTTATCTGGATGAATTGCTTGTAATTTTAACCAAATAGATTCAGTTAATAAAATGCTTTGGGGATGCTCTTGAAAATTTTTCACGAAATCTCCATCTTCACAGGGTAATTGGGTATGGTCTGGTAATTGTGTGGAAAGATCAAGTTTGAGGGTATCCATAATTTGGCCTATTTATTGGAAATATGAATGAGAAGAAAACAGGAATTTTAGGTAGTTATTGTCCCGAATAAATTTTTGATATTCCTGTATAAATCCTATGCTTTAATAAAATCAACACTATGATCGGGAAATGGAAAAGAAGCATTCAAATTAGCAATAATATCAACTCCTATAAAACCTTCTGCTTTATGAGTTCCACATCCTAAATCAACACACTCCATAAATTTTATCAATCAATAGATTTATTCTGACATACCCCACAATACCATGAATATATTGATAATTCCTTAGACATGATCATATATCACCTGTATTGCTTTCTGATCTAAAATGACGTTAATTGTTATAATACTTTACAATATGACATTGCACAAACTGTATTAATAAACACAATAGTATTATATGCACTTTGTCTACGTCATAATCTATAAATTTTATCATTCATCTGATGAGATGATCAGATATCCAATTCCCCGAAATATCAAATTATTATCTACAATTAATCCCTTTGCTATCTCTGGAAATTGTTGCTGAAGATGGTTTTTTAATAACTTACTATCACCACCAGTTATGATCATCTGACTATCAGGACATAACCCCCACCAAGCCTCAATAAAATCTTTTATCCCACTCAATAAAGTGTAAATTACCCCACTTTGAATAGCCTCTGATGTATTCATGGCAAATCGTGGTGGTAAACTGGTCATTAAACTAGTTTCTAATAATGGTAATTGTCCCGTTTTTTGTCCTAAACTGCTCAATTGTAACCCCAAACCCGGTAAAATTGCTCCCCCAAGTAAGCATTTATTACCGTCTACACCAGTAAAAGTTAATGCTGTACCGCTATCAATTACTAATATAGGAAATCCCCAAGTTATCCCTGCACCCCATAGCGCTAAAGCGCGATCAATTCCTAATGTCGGATACATTCTCTGTAATGGTACATCTGCTAGGGTAATTAGACGTAAATAGGGGTAAATTTGCCAAAGTGCGGTTTGCTGGGGAACAACAGAGGCAAAAATCACAGGTACAGGATAATCTAAGGAAATAGGAAGAATATCCCCAGGTAAACAAATTACTTTTAGCCAATTATCTAATGTGGGAAATTGCGCCAATTGTTGGATAATAGATGCAGATGGATGAGATGTATTCCCAGTTAGGTATAGGGTTTTATCTATGAATAATCCCCAATGAACACGGGAATTACCAATTATTAATGCTAAGGAAAGATGCTGTTGATTTTTTGCAGGAGGATGATTTGCCAATGTTTTAATTTTCTTAACTGAACTATAGGTTTTTTAATAATAATTAATAATAAACCTGTGCCACAATAGGAGAAAGGCATAAATACTCAATTTATTTAGGAGGGGCGTTATGGTATTGCTCACAGAAAAGTTAAAAAAGCGTTTGACTATAAATACCATAGATATCAGTGAAAATACCACGGCGATTCGCTCTTTAGACTGGGACAGAGATCGCTTTGATATTGAGTTTGGTTTGCAAAATGGCACAACATACAACTCTTTTCTAATTCGTGGTGAGAAAATAGCCTTAGTTGATACCTCCCATGAGAAATTTCGCCAACTTTATTTTGATACCCTCACTGGTTTAATTAATCCCCAAGATATTGACTATTTGATTGTTAGTCACACTGAACCAGATCACAGTGGGTTAGTAAAAGATTTATTACAAATCGCTCCTAATATAACCGTTGTTGCGTCAAAAGTGGCAATTCAGTTTTTAGAAGATTTGGTACACCAACCATTTAAGCGTAAAATTGTGAAAAATGGCGATCGCTTGGATTTAGGTAATGGCCATGAACTAGAATTTGTCATTGCTCCGAATTTACACTGGCCTGATACCATTTTCACCTTCGACCACAAAACCCAAATTCTCTACACCTGCGACGCTTTCGGGTTACATTACTGCTCAGAAAGTACCTTTGATGACGACTTAACAGCTATAGAAGCCGACTTTAAATATTATTATGATTGTCTAATGGGACCAAATGCCCGTTCTGTGTTGTCCGCAATGAAGCGTATGGCAGAATTAACAACCATTCGCATAATTGCCACCGGTCACGGACCATTATTGTACCATAATGTGGAAGAATTGACAAGTCGTTATCGCCACTGGAGTCAAGGACAAACCAAAGCCGAAACCCCCGTAGGGATATTTTACCTCTCCGAGTATGGTTTTAGCGCACAGATAGCCCAATCCATCGCTAATGGGATTACAAAAACTGGTGTCACTGTAGAAATGATAGATTTAGCTACCGTCAACGAATTACAAGAACTACGGGAACTGGTAGGACGTTGTAGCGGCTTAGTAGTGGGAATGCCACCAGTATCAGCAAATTCTACCATACAAGCCGCCCTCAGCACCGTTTTAGGTTCAGCCAAAGAAAAACAAGCCATTGGTATTTTTGAAACCGGTGGAGGAAATGATGAACCTACCTATCCCCTGTTAAATAAATTCCGGGCTTTAGGCTTAAATATCGGTTTTCCCGTCATTGAAATTCGGGAAACACCCACAGCCAACACCTATAAAAAATGCGAAGAAGCGGGGACAGATTTAGGACAATGGGTGACAAGAGACAAAAGTATCAAAGCCATGAAATCCCTTGGTGCTGATTTAGATAAAGCTTTGGGCAGAATTAGCGGCGGTTTATATATTATCACAGCCAAAAAAGACGACGTATCCAGCGCCATGTTAGCTTCCTGGGTCAGTCAAGCTAGTTTTAAACCTTTAGGTTTTTCTATTGCAGTGGCCAAAGATCGGGCGATAGAATCACTGATGCAAGTAGGCGATCGATTTGTCCTTAATATACTTGAAGAAGGTAAGTATCAACCCTTAATGAAACATTTCTTAAAGAGATTTGCCCCCGGTGCAGATCGTTTTCAAGGAGTGAAAACCCAACCTGCGGAAAATGGCGCACCGATACTTACAGATGCCCTAGCTTACGTAGAATGTGAAGTAGTCAGCCGCATGGACTGTGGTGATCATTGGGCAGTATACAGCACAGCCTACGCCGGTAGAGTATCAAATCCTGATGCCATGACAGCAGTACACCACCGTAAGGTAGGAAATCATTATTAGAACCCCACCCCTAGCCCCTCCCCGCAAGCGAGGAGGGGGACAAGAAAGAAACAGATTTCTATTCACATATCTTTGATTTTACTGAACTGTTGGCTCAAATCAATCCAGAATCAACGGACTCTGCTAACATCTTCACCCCTAGCCCCTCCCCGCAAGCGAGGAGGGAAGAGAGAAACAGATTTCTATTCACATATCTTTGATTTTACTGAACTGTTGGCTCATGAATCAATCCAGAATCAACCAACTCTGCTAACATCTTCTGAGCCGAGCGCTGCTGCAACTTTCTCCGCACGAAAAAAGCACCAAATACAATCGCCATAGCTGCTGGTGCGGCATTAGACTCAAAGGGAACAGGAGTAACATCAATTGAAAAACTGCTAAACGAGCCTGCTGGCCCTCCTGCTCTGTCTTGGACATTTAATGTCCAAGTGCCATCGAGTGGACTGCCATTGAAAGCACTCAATGGATCAACACTAGCATAGGTGGCAGATGGCACTATAGCAGAAGATTGAGTGTACCAATTAGCCCCACTAGTGGCGAAAGTGTAGTTGCCATCCAAATCACTACCACCCGCGTCAAATCTTTCGTTATCGGGAAACCTGTCTGTACGGAACAGTTGCACTTCGGTTGTGCCCTTAGAAAGAAAAGCTCTCAAATCGGCATAAAAACCATGGGTAAACCCAGAAATGGTTACGGAGTTAAAGCTAGCGATACTGGGTTGACCAGCGATATTGATTGATGCTGTTACCCCAGTTGTATTGTTATTTGGAATAACGTAAGTACCAGGTAGACTGTTGAAAGTAATCGCCTCTGCCGCACTGGAAAGAGCTAGAATGCTTACCAGGGAAGCAACTACCCCCCCCCATTTTTGAACATTAGTGCTGATCATGATGTCCTTTGTTTCTTATGTTTTTAATTCCTCAGATGTACCGAATCAGTACCTAGCAGTATAATAGCTGAAAATAACTTAAATAGCAATAGCAAAAGATGAAAAATTATCACATACCCAATCCTAATTCTTGTCCCCCCTCCTCCCTTTCCCCGCTTAATTCTTGTCCTCCCTCCTCCCTTAAAGGGAGGAGGGAGGACAAGAATTTAGCGGGGAAAGGGAGGAGGGAGGACAAGAATTAAGCGGGGACAGGGAGGAGGGGGGACAAGAATTAGGATTGGGTATGT
>JBJUHT010000096.1:0-2543 GCA_046070105.1 Dolichospermum sp. | reverse complement strand
CTCAATAAGTTCCTTGCTCCTGTGATCATTAAAGGGGAAGCCATTTTCCCAAGTGCGAGCATTGGCATTGTAATCAGTACACCTAATTATGAGAATTGTGTTGATTTGCTTAGAGATGCTGATATTGCCATGTATCGTGCTAAATCATCAGGGAAAGGACGTTACATCCTCTTTGATCAGGAGATGTACGAGCAGACGCTTACTCCCTTCCCAGTGTAGAATTACACACAAAAGCGAGGATAATTGATGAACAGGGCAGAGAAATTAAAAGCAATAGGCTTTGACACAAAAGAATGGGAAAAATTATTTTACAAATATCAGCAGGAATATATAAGAAAACGGCTGAAAGCGATCAAATATCTGTATGAAGGTTACACGAGACAGGAAGTGATGTCAAAAATTGACTGTGCCAGAAAAAGTTTGATCATTTGGATTGATATGTATTGTGAAGGAGGGCTAAAGGCTCTAGCGACACCAATGAAGTCGCATAGGACGCAGAAATTAGGCTCTGAGGAAAAGGGAGATTTGAAGAAGATTCTTTTAGAGCAAAAACCAATAGACTATGGTATTGACCGACAGATATGGACGGGGAAGAGCATAATTGAAGTTGTGAATCAGAGATGGAATATACAACTTAAGGATAGTCGCATTTACGATATCCTCAAAGAGATAGGACTATCACATCAAAAAGCCCATCGTGATTACGAGAATGCGGATCAACAAGCTCAGCAAGAGTTCATCACTACGATAAAAAAAACTTGAAGAACTGAAACCTAGACAGAGACTAGTGTTTTATGATGAATTTGCAGTTTATGATAGACCGAGTCTATATTATGCATGGGCAGAACGCAACAGCAAACCAGAGGTTCCAAGTAATGAAAAGAGAAAGAGAAACAAAGTCAACGGGATGATATCAGTTGATGCTGTAAGTGACGAAATATATCTGGAATTAAAGCCCAGTTCAAAGACTGAAGATGTGGCGCAATACTTTATAGATTTGTGTGAAGATATGCACAAAGACAATGTCGATAGGCTATTCATTGCTCTAGACAACAATTCAACTCATGAAGAAAAGATGAAGAGGCTGTTAAAAGAGCATCTGCAATCCGCAGGGCTAGCAGATAAAATATCTGTAGAATTTATCTACACACCCGCTTACTCGCCCGACTTTAATCTTGCCGAATATGAAATTCACCTTTTGAGGTTACAGAAATTACATCATTTGCCTTCAAATATAACAATTTCTGAAATCGAGCAAAAGCTTAAGGATGTTAAAATCTTGATGAATTCAGAACAAATATCTAGAACTTTAGAGTAACTACTCAGGCTTAAATTTTAATAATATTTTCCAATAAGTAATGAAGGAAGAAGTAGGATTTGAAGAATAAAGCCAGAGCGAATCGTAATCGGGATGAAAGAGAGAGCAGCAAAGCAAGCCATCAGTAGAGAAGAGATCCTTCGGATCTATCAACAAGGAGAAGAAGCTATTATCGCTTTGGTAGAAGGACTATTGAACAAGATAGAGCAACTAGAAGAGCGATTAGAAGTATTAGAAAATCAGGCAAAGAAAGATAGTCGAAACAGTAGCAAACCACCATCAAGTGACGGATTTGGAAAGCGAACAAAAGGCTTGCGAAGAAAAAGTGAACGGCAAAGCGGAGGACAGATTGGGCATGAAGGCAACACCTTAGAATGGCGAGAAGAAATCGATGAAACCATCGTGCATCGGGTAGACCAGTGCGAAAACTGCGGAGCCTCGTTAGTATCCACAGAGATATTAAATTGGGACTTGAGACAAGTTCATGATTTACCACCAATAGTCCTAAAAGTAACAGAACATCAAGCCGAGGTAAAATGCTGTAACCACTGCGGATTATTAAATCGCGGAAAATTTCCAGCCGATGTGAGCAACGTAGTGCAGTATGGATCAGGACTAAAGGGATTAATAGTCTATCTGATGGAGGGACAATTACTGCCAACAGAGAGGGTACGGGAACTAATCAGCGAAATATTTGACTGCAAACTATCGGAAGGGACTATCTACAACGCAAGAAAATATTGCTATGGGCAATTAGAAACCGTAGAACAGTATCTAAAAGAGGGGAAGCAAGCTGCCGAAGTAGGACATTTTGACGAAACAGGGATGCGGGTCAAAGGTAAACTGATGTGGTTGCATGTGGCAAGTACATCAGGGTTAACCTACTACTTTATGCATACCAAACGGGGTCAAATAGCCATGGATGCGATGGATATTCTGCCCAACTTTGACGGTATCAGTATCCATGATGGTTTATCTAGTTATGCCCAATATGATTGTAAACATGCTTTGTGCAATGCACATCATCTACGGGAATTGATATTTATCGTTGAACGTTACCAACAGCCATGGGCTGAGCTGATGATCTCGTTATTGGTTGAAATCAAAGACCAGATAGGAGTTGCCAAAACTGATGGACTCAGCGCTTTACCCTCAGAAAAATTAGCAGATTTTGAGCGCCGTTATCAGGAACTAATTGACCAAGGACTTAAATCTAATCCACCGC
>JBJUHT010000095.1:0-22560 GCA_046070105.1 Dolichospermum sp. | reverse complement strand
GCGAGTTACAGCGGAAATTATGAAAACAGGAGCTAAAGAAATATGATTTAATTGAGTAGCTAAAGCTTCTAAATCTACAGTTTCTTTATCAACAGCATCTATTTTATTTAATGCTAAAATCTGCGGACGTTTAGCTAAACCTCTACCATAGGCTTTAAGTTCTTCTTGAATAGTATGATAATCAGCAATGACATTTTCACTTGTCGCGTCAATTAAGTGTAATAAAACCCTTGTCCGTTCAATGTGACGTAGGAAATCATGACCTAAACCCGCACCATGGGAAGCACCGGCAATTAAACCAGGAATATCGGCGAAAACAGTACCATCACCCGTGGGTTTTTTGACCACACCCAAATTAGGAATTAAGGTAGTAAAAGGATAATCAGCTATTTTGGGACGCGCAGCCGATAAAGAAGAAATTAAAGTTGATTTACCCGCATTTGGTAAACCAATAATTCCCACTTCAGCTAACAATTTCAACTCTAAACGTAATACCTTTTTTTCACCTTCTAAACCAGGAAGTGCATATTCGGGAACGCGGTTACGGTTACTCAAAAAATGTTGATTTCCGAGTCCACCTTTTCCACCTTCCGCAACACGAAAAACTTGTCCAGGTTCAATAATATCGCATAGTAAAACACTCGTGACCGCATCATAAACAGCAGTACCACAGGGAACTTCGATAATTAAGTCTTTCCCCCCTGCACCGGTGCAATTATTTGGACCACCGCGTTCTCCGTCCTCAGCTTTAAACAGATGTTTATATCGAAAATCTAGTAAGGTTTGGAGGTTGGTATCAGCCACGAAAATTACTGAACCACCTTTGCCACCATTACCCCCAGAAGGACCGCCAGCGGGGACATATTTTTCTCTGCGGAAAGCGACAATACCATCACCTCCTTTACCCGCTTCTACTTCAATTACTGCTTGGTCTATAAATTGCATAATTTAGTTATTAGTCAGTGGTCAATTGTTAGTGGTGAGTTGTCATTTGTCAATTATGCTATAGCAGGGAACAGGGAACTCTTAACTGGGAACAGAGTTAAAATTCCTTGGGTGTCTGGTTTTTTAGGTAAATTCTGTATCTCATTCAAGTGCATACCGCTATAACAATTGACTACTAACAGCTAATTAAATATAAGGTGTAATATCCTCACCACAGTCATCTGCTAAGTATGAAAGAGCGCGAAAGCGTAAACCTACCATTTGTTCATAAAGGGGGTTAATTTTACAAAGTGGGGGAATATGAACTATTTTCCGGCCAAATAAAGTTACATCTCTTTCAAAAGGACATTGGGAAGGAATCATTTTACACAAAAAGCGGGCAACTCTGGGATCTTGAATATCTAAACCGTCCAACCATTGACGCAAAGGATTTAAAACATCAAGGTGTGGGGGTTGAATTTCAACTTGTGGGGAATCTTGGGTTTTTGTGCTATCCTCTAGGGTATGACGTAAAGCTGTGAGTAAATTTTCTTCCAGTCCTAATTTTTGGCAAAATTGGTGTAAAACTTCATCCTCACTAGGAGAGTATATACCATCAGCGATCGCCACCATTACCGCCGTCCGCAAAAAATTTTCCGCTATGGGTGTACCCTTACCCAATATAGCCGCTAATTCATCAATTGTAATTATTTCTAGGCTATCCCATTGCACCGCAGGGGCTAATTCATTTTTGGTGAGATTAGTAATTAATTCCTGTTCTTGAGCATCAAAATTACCATCTGCCCAAGCAATTGTCAGTAATCCCCGTAACCAAGCAATAATTTGTTCACTACTATCAGGAGTTTGAGTAACATTAATCATCATAAATCACGCCTCAAATTTTTCTTAGTCAATATACAAGATATCTTGAAATACTCATAGCTCTCAAGTTCTAGTCTTGCTTTCATATTATTCGCAATGACATAAATTATGAGTATAATTGGTTATATTTATAATAAATCAGGTGTAAAGTATGTTTTCTTTTGGTATTGAACATGAGGTTGCTTTTCTAAATCATCAAGGAAAATTCGCCGATTTCCATAATACAAAATTCGCCGATTTTCAGCAAATTATTGATAGATTACCTATTTATGCCACTGACTACCCACAATTAAGAGTTGGTGACGTTGGTATTAAGAAAAAGCGTTGGTATATTGAAGGATTTGAAAGATTTAGTGAGTCTGAAAAAGTAATTGACTGTTTAGCTAAAGGCATTGAAATTAGAACCACTATCCATTCTACCATTCAAGGCGCAATTAATGAACTAACCACCAGTTTTAGTTTACTCTCTCAAGTGGCTGCTAATTTTGGTTTTTCGCCAGTTTTAGCCAGTTTTAACCCTTATACTTGCGTATTTCAGCCAGAACCTCCATTAAATGATTTTGAAATTAGACAATTACAAGCTTATCCAGACGAACAAACTGCCTATATTTACATGGTTTCCTATGGACCAGATTTGAATATTTCCTGGGAAAATTTATCTACTGAAAAACTAATTGATATTGGTAAAAAGTTGACTTATTACAGTCCTTATATCATTCCTTTTAGTTATAGTTCTCCTTTTTATAATGGTGGTTTGTGGTCAGGTTTATCAGTGAGGACATTTATCAGAACGGGAAAAAGATCAGCAGCATTAGTTTTTGTAGAAAAATCAGAGGACTTAATCAAAAGTATTCCCTCATTAACAAAAATTGCCCGCATTCCTTCAGAAATAGGACGCATAGAATTTAAAGCCTGTGATAGTTGTGATGATTTTATGATTTATGCAGGTTTATTAGCCTTATTAAAAGGCTTAGTATTAGATGAAACTTTACCAGGTAGAGCTATTATACCTGATACTAACTTACATCAAATTTCGGCAAAATATGGCTTTGAAAATGAAGATATTTTCTTTAATTCTAGCAAACTTTTAGAAACGGCGGAAATTGCCCTTAAAGATGATTCTGATCTGGAATTTTTAGCACCGTTAAAAGTCATTTTATCAGAGCAGAAAACAAAATCCCATCAATTAATTCAGTTATTTAAAAATTTAGGTTCAATTGAATTAACTCTCCGGGAAACCTACCACAAATTATCATAATAAACACCACATTTTAATTCTTCTCCAGATTCTTTTCCAGAGTGCTGGGGGGAATTTTTTCCATAGGAATTAATGTTTCCATGACAGTTTTAGCAATGGGTGCTGCTACAGTAGAACCATAAGCATTTTCTCCCTTGGGTTCGTCCACAATTGCCAAGACCACATAACGGGGAGATTCCACCGGTAAAATGGCCACAAAACTGGTAATTCGCGCACCTTTAATATATCCACCATTAGGACTAGCTTTTTGGGCTGTTCCCGTTTTTCCACCAATACGATATCCAGAAATTCTCGACGCTTTACCAGAACCTTCATTAATTACCGTTTCCATCATTTCTACAACATGATGAGTAATTGTGGGTGAAAAAACTTGTCTTGGTTCTGGGAGAGTAACCGAATAGTGTATCTGTTCTTTACTGTCAATTAGTCCTCGAACTACATGGGGTGTCACTAATTTACCACCATTAGCTAATGCTCCGTGCAGTTGTACCAATTGTAATGGAGTTAAAGAAAAACCCTGTCCAAAAGATGTAGTCGCTGGTTCAATAGCTGAGGAGATAAATTCTGCTTGACTTTTTAATTGACCACTGACTTCAAAAGGTAAATCTGTTTTAAATTTTTGTCCTAATCCTAAACGTTCTAACCAATTATAGTATATGGATGGTTTTAATCGTTGCATCATTTTCACCATGCCAATATTACTAGAAGTTTGTAAAATTTGAGGAATAGTCAATTGACGATAACCAGTTTTTTCGGCATTTTTGATAGTATGTTTACCAATTTGGATAGAACCAGGATCTACAAATATATCATCTGGTTTAATGATACCATTTTCTAAAGCGATCGCCACATTTACAGGTTTAAATGTTGATCCCGGTTCATAAAGATCAGCTACAGTCCAGTTTTTAAATAAAGAAATATCAGACTTACCATACTCATTAGGATTATAACTAGGTTGAGAAACCAAAGCCAACAAAGAACCATCAAGTGCGTCCATGACAATTACCGCACCCCGTTTAGCTTTAAACTTAGTCATTTGTTCTTTTAAAGCCGTTCGCGCCGCCCTTTGTAGACGAGTATCAATAGTTAATTGTAGTTTCAAATCATCAAAATGTAATAGTCCCTGAGTCGCGTAATCTGGCATTAATGACCCATCACCAGTCTTACTCATTCGCACCGTTTGTCCAGGGCGTTCTAGCAAGCTCTCCTGACTGTATTCTACGCCAGCTTGGCCACGACGATCAAGATTAACATAACCTACCACATCTGCGGCCAAATCATCTTGGGGATAAAATCGGGAGTATTTTTGAATAAACTCAAACCCATTTAAACGTAACGACATCAACTTATCAGAAATATCTTCCGATACACCAGAAGCTAATAAAATACCACTGCTTTTGCTTTGGAATATTTTAACTAGTTCGTCCTTGTTTTTACCAATGATTAAACCTATCTTTTCAGCAATTTTTTCATGAGAATAATCAAATAATTTGGGATGGGCATATAAATTATATACGGGACGATCAATAGCTAACACATTATTATCTCTATCTACCACTGGACGACGAGGAATGTACAGGCGTAAATTGACCATTTGTTGATTTCGCGCCCTCTGAGTCAATTTTTTTCCCTGAACAATTTGTAACTGATATAAGTTCAGTACCAGTCCCAATATAGAAATTATTAATACACCCCATACGGCTAACAGTCGTAATCTTGTGTTGGGACTGTTTTCTGGTATTTTTGGTGCAATATTTCCCGGTGGCGGTTGTTTAGAGAACTTTCGTTCCCGTTTGAATCCCAAATTACGTAAACTTATAAATTTTTTTTGACTTGATAGCTTCCGTATTGCCATAAATTATGTTTGATAAGTAGGTGAACGGAAAAAAACCGACATAAGTAACGAAAAGTAAAGTTTCCCAAAACCTATTCCCAAAACCTATTCCCTATTCCCTATTCCCTATTCCCTGTTAAGAGTTCCCTGTTAAGAGTTCCCTGTTCCCTTGTCATAACGACAATTTTTAACGCCAACCTACTTAATTAACAATAGACAATGACCAGATTTTACATCAATCAAGGCGGTTTTACCTCTGTTAATATCCCAATGGGGACGGAGGTTCTGGTTGTGGTTCTGGTTCGGAAGTTGATAATGACGACTGAGGATAATTACTAAATTTCGGTGGTAAAAAAATTGTTGTCTCAGAACTTGGTGATACCAGTTGCGTACCCGGTTTTTCCGCCTCTTGTGCCATTTTGCTAGTCAGTGTTGCATTAGCAGTATTTAACTGTCGCTCATGGCGTTGTAGATTCTTTAGTTTGCGGTAAGACTGACTCCAAAGCTCTTGGGAATATACTGTCCAACCATAAACTATTAATGTCGCTACCACTAATAAAAATGCTAAAATTGACGAATAGCGATTGACCTTATACAAACGTAGTAACCACATAGGTATAGTTTCAGCATCACTAATATCATATAAACTGGTCTTTAATTGTTCTTGGTGAGCAATGGATTTTTGATATCTTTTTAAGATGACTGTATTATCAGTATTCTCACTCCCAGGAGATTTAATTATTGTTGCTTCCCTAGAAATTTGGCGGAAATTATGTGTTTTTTTATGCAAATTCCGAGATCGTCGTCTATTTAATAAAGGAGATTTCCGCCAGAACCAAGTATTTTTGGCTAAAACTGCTGATTTACGTTCAAGAACCATAATTTTTCCCATGGTAAATACCTTACCATTATAAAGCGGTTTCCAAAATATGAGGTACACAAGGGAGTAAAATGCCCACACCACAATAGTTTGATGATTTCATATACCATTGATAAATGAAATATGCTGTATATCATCAGAAAGCTGTTAAAAAAAATCAATAAATAAGGTATCTTATTCAACAGGCGAAATATTTTATGCCCACAATTGGTGAAAGAGGAGTTATGAAGACAAAAATTTTTGGTTTGGCTGTAATGTTAAGTTTAGCTACCATGCTGGGAGCTTGTGAAGGTGGCAGTGAACCAACTGCTACTCCTACTTCTCCGGCAGCAACAACCGGCGGTGAACCAGCAGATACTGGTGCTACCCCTACAACAACATCTCCCGCAGCAACAACATCTCCGGCAGCAACAACATCTCCTACCGCGACTCCCAAAAAACCTTAGTATAGGATTGTGAGTCTTAGATCCTGAGCTAGATTTAATCTAGCTCAGTGTCAGTTCAGTTGTTCTAGTGTTGACAATAATCACAATCATGTCAATGTATGTTGCTACTGCAATTTAGTACATCCCATTATTGTCGCAAAGCTCGGTTAGCCTTGGGTTATAAGGGAATTAGTTATCAAACTGAAAATCTCACTCCTGGGCTACATATCTTGAGGGTAAAGTCGTTAACTGGGTTAACGACACTACCTGTTCTATTACCCCTTGTGGGACAAACCCAAGCCATTGCTGACTCTACGGAAATTTGCAAATTTTTAGAAAGTTATCAACCTGAACCTCCTCTATTCTTACCCGATTCGGCACAACAAAGTCAAGCTGCAATGCTAGAAGATTGGTTAGATGAAAGTATAGGCACAGCTACTAGGTTTGTATATTATCAATTTCGCGCTGGTGAGGGTAAGTCAATTGACCCATCACTATTTAGCCAAATGGTGATTAAAATAGTTAAAGAACAATATGGTATTAATGATACTACTGTGGAATTAGCTCAGAAAAGACTCGCCAATGCCTTGTCAGTATTATCTATGTACTGGCAAAATAGCGATTATTTAGTGGGTGGCCGCTTGAGTATAGCTGATATTACCGCAGCAGCTTTGTTGAGTCCTTTAGCACTAATTCCTGATTATCGTCAGCAATATCCACAGGTTTTTGCGCGTATTATCAATATCCACCAGTTATGCTCTGAACCATTACCACCAGGACTTGAGAAATGAAAAGGGGAGGTTTGATTAATTCCATAGCTTTTTTTATACTGAGTGTTACTACTAGTATTTTAGTCGTTTTAGCGGGTCATGATCGTCAAACAGTGATGGCATTACCACCACAAGAGGATATACCAGAGGAGATATTGCGAACAGAGATTATTTTAGCAGCGCGATCGCCCATTGATGGTAAAGTAGTTACACCCGCAGAATATGCCCAATTGCAAGCACAAATGGCAACTAGTCCGCCCCCACAGTTAAGTGCTACCATCCGCCAGCAATTTTTTCTGTTACAAATACGTAAGGTATTATTACAACTTTTCCCATTTTTAAATATTTAGTAATAGTGATTACCAAAGACTAATGACTAATAACTAAGGACTAAAGATGCGAGAATATAAAGAGATAAAAACTAGATTTAGCTAATCACCGTATATCACATAGGTAGCTTCATGTCCACAACCACAGTCGCCCCTGAACAGGTTAATCGCATTGTTCACAACCAACATCATGATCCGTTTGAAATCTTGGGTTCTCATCTCATCGAGCAAAATGGTAAAACTGTTTGGACAGTGCGAGCTTACTTACCAAATGCCAGTGCTGTGTGGGTGGTAATTCCCCAGGAGCGGAAAGAATACCCAATGAACACAGTGCATGATCCTCACTTTTTTGAGTGTATCATTGAAACCCCAGAACTGAAAAATTATCAGTTACGGATTAAAGAAGGCATACATGAGCGGGTTGTGAATGATCCTTATGCCTTCCGTTCTGCTCACTTAACAGAATTTGATTTGCATTTATTTAGTGAAGGCAATCATCACCGCATTTATGAGAAATTGGGAGCGCATACTACAGAAGTAGATGGTATTAAAGGCGTTTATTTTGCAGTTTGGGCACCCAATGCCCGCAATGTCTCTGTATTAGGAGACTTTAACCTGTGGGATGGACGCAAACACCAAATGCGGAAAGGACACACAGGGGTTTGGGAATTATTTGTTCCCGAAATCGGTGTAGGAGAACATTACAAATACGAAATCAAAAATTTTGAAGGACATATTTACGAAAAATCTGATCCTTACGGTTTTCAGCAAGAACCACGTCCGAAAACAGCATCTATTGTTACAGACTTAAATTCCTACAGTTGGAATGACCAAGACTGGATAGAAAAGCGCCGACATACTGACCCCCTCAGCCAACCTATTTCCGTATATGAAGTCCACTTAGGGTCTTGGTTACACGCAGCTAGTGCTGAACCAGCCAAATTACCCAATGGGGAAAATGAGGCTGTAGTTGTGGTTTCCGAACTAAAAACCGGCGCCCGGTTTCTCACTTATCGGGAATTAGCAGCTAAACTCATTCCCTACGTCAAGGAATTAGGATATACCCACCTGGAACTTCTACCCATTGCCGAACACCCCTTTGATGGTTCTTGGGGTTATCAAGTAACTGGTTACTTTGCGCCTACATCCCGCTTTGGTACTCCCGAAGACTTTATGTATTTTGTGGATGAATGTCATAAAAATGGCATCGGTGTCATTGTAGACTGGGTTCCCGGTCACTTCCCCAAAGATGGTCACGGTTTAGCCTTCTTTGATGGTAGTCACTTGTATGAACACGCTGATTCCCGCAAAGGTGAACATAAGGAATGGGGAACTTTAGTATTTAACTACAATCGTCATGAAGTCCGTAATTTCTTGGTGGCCAATGCCCTATTCTGGTTTGATAAATACCACATTGACGGCATTCGTGTAGATGCTGTTGCTTCCATGCTCTACCTTGATTATTGCCGGAAGGCAGGGGAATGGTTGCCTAACGAATACGGTGGTAGAGAAAATTTAGAAGCTGCGGATTTTTTACGTCAAGTTAATCACCTGCTGTTTAGTTATTATCCCGGTGTACTGTCCATTGCGGAAGAATCTACATCTTGGCCAATGGTATCTTGGCCTACCTATACAGGGGGATTGGGTTTTAATTTAAAGTGGAATATGGGCTGGATGCACGATATGCTGGATTACTTCAGTATGGACCCGTGGTTTCGTCAATTCCATCAAAACAACATTACCTTTAGTATGTGGTATAACCACAGCGAGAACTTCATGTTAGCTCTGTCCCACGACGAAATCGTCCACGGTAAGAGTAATATGATCGGTAAAATGCCGGGTGATCAATGGCAAAAGTTAGCTAATATCCGTTGTTTATTTACTTATATGTTCGCTCACCCTGGTAAGAAAACCATGTTCATGAGCATGGAATTTGCACAATGGAGTGAGTGGAACGTTTGGGGTGATTTAGAGTGGCATTTATTACAATATGAACCACACCGACAGTTAAAAGATTTTTTCCAGTCTCTTAACTATTTTTACCGATCTGAACCCGCTTTATACAGTCAAGATTTTGACCAAGCAGGGTTTGAGTGGATTGACTGTACTGATAACAGCCATAGTGTAGTTTCCTTTATCCGTCGTGACCAAAATTCCAGTGATTTTATCATTGTGGTTTGTAACTTTACTCCTCAACCCCATTCCCACTATCGCATAGGTGTTCCAGAACCAGGTTTTTATACCGAGTTGTTCAATAGTGATGCCCGTCAGTATGGTGGCAGTAATATGGGTAACTTAGGTGGTAAGTGGACTGATGATTGGTCTTTGCATAATCGTCCTTATTCCTTAGATTTGTGTTTACCTCCCTTAGGTGTGTTAATGCTCAAGTTGGATAAACAGAAGTCAGCACAAGTGATAGACTAGCTGTTTAGGGTGGGCATTGCTCACCCTATGTATTTATTAGCGGTTATCTTCATAATTTATATAATTTTAAGAAAATACTTTCTCTGCATTTCCAAATGAACACAAATAAATTATTTTTAATATCTATTGCGACAATAACAGCAGCTTTCATATCAGGTTCAGAGGGTGTAATAGCTAATTCAAAAGCGAAAAATTCTGTTAATTGTCCTGGTAAAAATCCTCAATTTAGTATTGAGTTTTTTCAGACTAATAATAATGGAGAAAGATATAAAAAAGGGATTAATCATGTAATTATTTTTAATCCAAAATCTCCCCAATTAGATTTTAAAGTCAATGTCGGTTTAGATCATCAAATTTATGATCAAGATTCTAGGGGAAGATTTCGCAGAGAATATGTACCCAAACAGTTTCGAGAAATTATCACTGATAGTAATTCTAAATTAAATAATAAATCACCAATTGCAGCTATTAATGCTGACTATATAGATCCAAAAAATCAACCTCAAGGCTTAAATATTTCTCGCGGTGTTGAATATTCAGGAGTATTTAAAAATAGACGTTCTTCCTTTGGAATATCATCAGGAAATCCTCAACAACGTCAAGCCACTATAGGAACTGGAAGAAGAGAAACCAATATTCTCAATTATAATATAGTCGGGGGTAATGGGAGATTTTATAATCAAGGAAAATTCCAAGATATTTGTCAAGCTTTAGGAAAATTTGCTTGTCAAGGTGCTACTAATCGTTCTTTAGTTGCTATTACCAGTAAAGGTTTTGTAATTTTCTTGGTCAATGATATCAAAGCTAATTCAATTATTCAAGTTTCTGCTAACAATAAAGAATTGCTACCCAATGAATTTGACGAAGTTTTAACAGGAATTGCGAGAAATAATTGTTTAGGAAAAATTCAGGAAGGGATGTTATTTGATGGAGGAATGTCTCCAGGATTGTTTTATAATAATAAAATCTATGTCGAGAATTTAGGTCCAATTGGTTCAGTATTTTTAATTTATAAAAAGTAGTAAAATTACATATTTATCTATTATGTTATCAGTCAAAGATGCAGAAACAATTATTTTCAATCATGTTCAACCTTTAAATCAAGAAAATGATCTTGAGAATGTAGATTTATTAACAGCATTTGGACGAGTTTTAGCAACTCCTGTAATTAGTTCTTTAGATTTTCCTCATTGGGACAATTCCGCAATGGATGGTTTTGCTGTACGTTATGAAGATGTGCAAAATTCAAATTCTGAAAATCCCACAATTTTGGAAATTATTGAAGAGATTCCCGCAGGATATCAACCTCGAAATATTATTAAACTAGGACAAGCAGCTAGGATTTTTACTGGTGCAGTAATACCAAAAGGTGCAGATACTATCATTATGCAGGAAAAAACTAATTTACAGGGGAATCAAGTTTTTATTTTGGCTACACCTCAACCCCAAGAATTTATTAGAAAACAAGGGGATTTTTATCAAGCGGGAACAGAACTTTTACCAGCGGGAATTACCCTCAATGCAGCAGAAATTGCGATTTTAGCCGCAGCACAATTACCAGAAATCAGTGTTTTCCGTCGTCCACGGGTGGCGATTTTTTCCAGCGGTGAAGAGTTAGTAACACCAGAACAAACTCTAAAACCCGGACAAATAGTAGATTCTAATCAATATGCTTTAGCCGCTTTAGTACGTAATTTACGTGCAGAAGTGTTAACATTAGGAATTGTTAAGGATAATCCTAGCGCGTTAACACAGACTATAAATTATGCCATTAATAATAGCGATCTAGTTATTTCTTCTGGTGGAGTTTCCGTAGGTGAGTATGATTATATTGCCAATATATTAGCATCTTTGGGAGCAGAAATTCATTTTCGTGCCGTGCAAATGCGTCCAGGAAAACCTTTAACATTTGCTACATTTCCTAATTCTCTTTATTTTGGTTTACCAGGAAATCCCGTTTCTGCATTAGTCACATTTTGGAGATTTGTAGAACCGACAATTAAAAAACTTTCAGGAATTAATCGAAGTTGGGAAAGTAAATTTATGAAAGTAAAATCCCATTGTGAATTAAAATCTAACGGAAAAATGGAAACTTATATTTGGGGTAATTTAAAATTAAATAATGGTATTTATGAATTTGAAAAAACTGGTGGTAACTTAAATTCAGGGAATTTAATTAGTTTAAGTCAAACTAATGCTTTAGCGATTTTACCCGTAGGAAAAACCGTAATTTTATCAGGAGAAGAAGTTTTAGTTTTGCCAATAGAATAATATAAAAATATTGCCATTGGCTTCAATTTTGTAGTAATTTTTATCCATAGAACACAAACACTGGTGACAGGAGAAGCAAAAATGAAATCTGAGAATAAACTCAATCGGGTATTAATTGTTGGTGGAACTCATGGAAATGAGTTGACTGGAGTTTACTTAATTAAAAAGTTTGAGAAATTCCCTGAATTAATTAATAGATCCAACTTTGAAACACTGACCCTACTGGCTAATCCTCAAGCATTTACAGCAGTAAGAAGATACATTAATAAAGATTTGAATCGTTGCTTTTTAGCCAAAAATTTAGAAGATATAACACTTGCTAGTTATGAGGATTTACTAGCTAAAGAAATTAATAATTTATTTGGACAAAATGGTAAAACTCCCGTTGATTTTATCGTAGATTTACATAGTACAACGGCTAATATGGGCATAACTATAATTGTAGATAATGATCAACCATTCAACTTACAATTAGCTGCTTATCTTAATTATATTAATCCTTTAATCAAGGTTTGTAGTTTGAGAAACTCTGGTCGAAGTCATGATTCATTAAGATCCTTGGGCAGATTTGGAATTTGTATTGAGGTGGGATCTGTGCCTCAAGGTGTTTTGAATGCAGAGTTTGTTTTGAAAACTGAAGCTACAATATACGCAATTTTAGATTATTTGGAAATGTACAACCAGGGACAAGTTCCATCTTTTGCAAATAACCTCATCTGCTATGAATATCTAGAAAAAATTGATTATCCCAGAAACGAAAAGGGAGAAATTCAAGCTATGATCCATCCTGATATTCAATTTAAAGATTATGAAGTTTTGCATCCTGGTGATTCTATGTTCTTAACATTTGATGGTCAAATAATTAGCTATCAAGGAAACTCTAATGTTTATCCAATCTTTATTAACGAAGCTGCTTATTATGAAAAAGCTACTGCTATGTATTTTACCGAAAAACGAATAATTCCTTTCGAGTAAGCCAAAATTAGCAGTTACACAAAAAAATTATCAGCACTCATCTACTTTTGCTGTCGTTACAAACTAAAATAAAAGAATCATCTAGGAGACTATTGATATGGTAACAACATTAGTAAAAAACCTCTCCTTTGAGGAATACTTAAACTATGATGATGGAATTGGTTTGAAGTATGAACTTGTAAATGGTAAATTAGAACTTATGAATCCACCAAAAATTGAACATTTTTTGATTGTCAATTTTCTTGATACAACATTAACAGCAGAAATAAAGCGTTTGACTCTATCTTGGTTGTGTTTTCGAGAAACTGGAGTAAGAACAGGTAGAAATAAATCACGGTTGAGTGACTTGTCTGTGGTGACACTGGAAGATGCGAAAGAATTACAAAATGCTTCTGCTGTATTTCAATCACCACCATTATTAATTGTCGAAGTGGTCAGTCCAGAATCGGTAAAAAGAGATTATCGTTATAAACGTTCTGAATATGCAGCTTTAGGAGTTTCTGAATATTGGATTGTCGATCCTTTAGAGAATAAGATTTCTGTGTTATTTCTGGAAGAAGGATTATATGAAGATACGGTATTTACTGCTAATCAAAAAATTAGATCGCGGAATTTTCCAGAATTGAGTATTACAGTTGAGCAGGTTTTCAATGCAGGTAATTTGGCGTAGTATTTGCAAATAGAGGCTTGAGAATCCTACAGTAATTGAAAATAAAGTCATAACAAATGGTTTCTACCGTTGGTATTACAGACACTATTAAAAGCTTGAGTGATCTACAAACTCGTTGTAACTTACACCAAGCAGAAGATGAAAACTTTTTTAATGAATGGTTGACAGATTTACCCCAAATCAACCCACAAGAACAATCAGGTATTACTCGCATTAAACAGCGTTATGATTATCATCGCCTTGATGGTTTATTATTAGAAGGGACAATTAATCTTTTAGTCGTTTCGCCACTTTTAGAACTGGCAGGTTTTCTAGATTCACCTTACCGAATTCGTTCACCCTATGGCATAAATTTAGAAATTGAAGAACCAGAAGCAACAATTCGCGGTTTTATTGATGTCCTAATTGTCCAGGAAAAACTGTGGATTTTTGTGGTTGAATCTAAACGAAATAGCATTCCAGTAGTAACAGCAATACCGCAGTTATTAGCCTATATGTTAACTACTCCCCACCGGGATAAATCTGTATTTGGTATGGCTACAAATGGTGATGAATTTATATTTATTAAACTAGCTATTACAGACAAACCTGAATATGAGGTATCACGCACATTTTCCCTATTTCCTCGCCGACATGAATTAGCTGAAGTTTTGCAAATTTTAAAACGATTAGGAGAATGCATTGTAGCTTAATTGATCTGCATCTTTTCCTGAAACCTTTTTGCCATTACCCAAATTATTGGGGTATGCTTTACTCATGTTACTCCCAGGGTAAGCTGTGACAGAAAAACCACAGTTTACATTGAGAGAGCTTTTTTACAACCTACCCGACGTTTTAAACACCCTCTAATGACAAACATCAAACGTGCGATTAGTCTAGTTTGGCAAAGTTCTCCAAACTGGATGATTGCCAATGTAATTTTTCATGTAATTCAAAGTATATTACCTCTGACATTACTTTACATTATCAAATTAATTGTGGATCGCATTGCTGTCAGTATCAGCATTAACGATAAACAACATATTTTTGCAGATATTACCTTTCTGCTCATCAATGCTGGGGCAATTGTATTATGGATCAATTTTAATACTGTAATTGTGGAAATATGCTCTACAACCCTATCGCAGAGGGTGACAGACTATATGCAGGTAACGATTTTCCGAAAAGCGATCGCTATTGATCTAGAATCCTACGAAAGCGCTGAAAAACAAGATATTTTGGAACGTGCTAAGTGGGAAGCACCACACCGCCCTACCCGAATGTTAAGCAATTTAACTACTGCTTTTCAAAATATTATCTCTTTGACAGTAATCTCTGGATTATTACTCTCATTAAATTGGGTGATATTTGTAATTTTGTTGGTGGCTTCAATAACGACAATGTTTATTCGCTTTTGGCAATCAAAATTTCTCTACAAATGGCAGCGTCGTCAAACTCAAATAGAACGTAAAGCTAACTACTTTGGACATTTAATACTAGGAGATCAACCTGCAAAGGAGATTAGAATATTCGGTTTAGGTGATGTTTTCATTCAAAGATTTTATCAACTTAGACAACAACTATTTAAAGAGAAACTTGCTATTACAGTCCAACAATCTCTGATGCGATTAATTACACAGGGTTGTACTGGGCTGTTGATGATAGGAACATATCTATTTATTATTCATCAAACAATTTATGGTAAGTTTCAATTGGGTGATTTAGTTTTATATAGTCAAGCATTTCAGAGGGGACAAAATGGACTCAAAGATTTGATTGCTAGTCTAAGTGGACTGCATGAAAATAATTTATTTCTGTCGGATATATTTGATTTTCTGGCTCTCCCAAATGGGATGTATGAAACTATGCAGCCTAAGCCAGTTCCATCTAAAATGCAAAAAGGTATTGTTTTTGAGAATGTGAGCTTTCAACATCAAAATTCGTCTAGGAAGGCAATTAAACAAGTCAATCTAAAAATTTTGCCTCAAGAAGTGGTGGCACTAGTCGGTGAAAATAGATCTGGCAAAACTACCCTAGTGAAATTGTTATGTCGTCTTTATGATGTAACTGGCGGTAGTATTACTATGGATGGGGTTAATATTAAAAATTTTGCAATCAAGGATTTACAGCGTCAGATTAGTGTCATTTTTCAAGATTATACCCGCTATCAATTAACAGCAAAAGATAATATTTGGGTTGGCAATATTGATTTATCACCTAACTCTGAAAGAATTATGGAAGCATCTGAACATTCAGGTGCTGATTCTGTAATTAAAAGTTTGCCCCAAGAATATGAAACTCTCTTAGGAAAATGGTTTCAGGGAGGAGAAGAATTGAGTGGCGGTCAGTGGCAGAAAATTGCCCTTGCTCGTGCTTTTTTGCGAGATGCTCAGTTAGTCATGATAGAAATTAGCATCGCTCAGGGTGTAATGCCTCTGCTGTATCAAAGTCTGAAGGAAATTGATGATGTCCCGCCCTCGGTAATGCGGCAACTGCAAACACTCAATCGCATGAATGGATTGAATAACTTATCTCAAACTAAAGAACTGTTAAGGATTTTGACGCAATTAGAAAAGTCAGGAATTGAGGCGATCGCTTTTAAGGGAGCAGCACTGGCAGCATCAGCTTATGGGAATCTGACTTTGCGCCAGTTTAATGATCTTGATATTTTGGTGCAGCGACGGGACTTTTGGCAAGCCAAAGCAGTTTTAATTAGTCAAGGCTATCAGTCTAATTTTTTAGAAGAGGCTGAAATTAATGCCTTCGAGACAATTTTGCAAATATCTTTGTCTTACAAAGCCCCGGAAGCAGAGATGTTTAACGCCAGATTTGAGCCATCATTACTGCATAGCAACCCAGAACGTAGTATTGATTTACATTGGGGTATTCCACCTAGACGGACTTGGAACCCGAACCATTATGATCGCCTTTGGGAATATTGTCAGCCCATGACACTCATGGGTCAATCTATCAAAAGTTTCATTCCAGAAATAGCGTTAATCATTCAAAGCGTTAATCTGGCAAAGGCTCATGAATACTTAATCTCGTTTAAACAGATTTGTGATGTTGCCCAAGTAATCCAAGCATATCCTCATTTAGATTGGCACTTAACTTTGCGACTATCTTCAGAGTTGCGGTGTGAGAAACTATTTTTACTGGGAATCTACATAACCCAAAATCTCTTCAATATTTCTGTACCAGAGCATATTTTATCAAAATTTATTAAGTTTAAAATTAAATCCCTCGACACACAAATTTCGATAGATAATGAGAAAAATAGTAATTTACAGCAAATCTTCTATCAAAATGGAATCTTATTACCTATCCGCAATCTATATTTACAATATATCTCACCATTAAAAACACTAGATAGTTCATTAAATCGTTCGTGGCTTAATGAAGCAGTTTCATTATATCTGTATTTTCTGATGAAGAAATTATGTGTACCGAATAAATATGATCATGAATTTTTAAGACTTCCTCAGCAATTATTTTTTCTATATTACTTGGTTCGTCCCATCCGCATATTATGGAAATACACTTTGCAAGAAATATATGAATCTGGAACTAAACAAAAACAATAACCAAGACAACCCAGCGTTAACCAAATTTAGGTTAGGAAATGCTTGGCAACTGCGCGGTGACTTGGAAAATGCCTTCGCTCGCTATCAGGAAACCTTAATACTGAAACCAGACTTTTTACCTGCCTATGAACAATTGGGCAATGTAATGCTCAAGCAACGACGGATAGAAGAAGCGATGGATTACTATGAACAAGCTTTAGCTATTGACTTTGATGCCACTGATCTTTCTTTTTATTATCAATGTTTGGGCTGGCGAAAACCCAGCAATTCCACACAAATTATTCCAGATAAAAAAGCAGAAAATCTTTATTTTCCTACTGAAAAACTACAAGGTATAGCCAGAGGAAAAATTAATCTCGGCCAACAAAGAGTTTTTGCTCCTCATCGTAGTGGTTGGAATTTTGCAATTCAAGCGCTAAGTTCTTTACACAATCCCCAAGGTATTTTGTTTGATGGCTTCCTAGAAGATCAATTTCTCTTTCAACATCATCACATCGGTCCGCGATCGCCCCGGATCTTAGCAAAAATGCAGGCTGATGGAGTTTTCCAGAGTTTAGCGAACTCAGAAGAAAAAGGCATTGTCCCTTATAAAACTCCTTGGGTGGGATTTCTACACAACCCTCACAGGATGCCCATCTGGTTCCATTATCACAGATCACCCCAAAAACTATTTGAGAAGCAAATTTGGCAAGATAGTTTGCCTCACTGCGTGGGATTATTTGCACTATCTCACTATTATGGTGATTGGCTGCGGAAAGAAACAGGTAAACCGGTTTCGGTATTAATCCATCCCACTGAGATTCCCGAAAAACAATTTGATTTTCATCAATTTCTCGCCAATCCTCAGAAAAAAGTAGTGCAGATTGGTTGGTGGTTGCGGAAGTTACATTCAATTTATCAATTACCTCTAGCTAAAGGTAACTCTCTTGGTTACGAAAAAGTCAGATTAGGTTTTTTGTTTGAATCATCAGAAACAATATTAGCTCAACTAACGAAAATCGAGGAGAGGATTTATAAAATTCAAGTTGATCCAGCTTATCTTGAGAATACAACTGTTATTAAACATATTCCCGACGATGCCTATGATGATCTGCTCTCGATGAATATCGCCTTTGTGGATTTGTATGACTCTAGTGCGAATAATGCCATTATTGAATGTATTGCTCGTGCCACACCACTGCTAGTTAATCCTATTCCTAGTGTAATAGAATATTTAGGCGAAGACTATCCCATGTATTTCCATACCCTAGAAGAAGCAGCAGAAAAAGCATTGGATATGGCACTCATTTTAGAAACTCATGAATATCTCAAGTCCTGCGAAACCAAACAGAAACTTTCGGCTGATTACTTTCTTAACAGCTTTTGTACAAGTGAAGTATATAAGAGCATTTAATTAACTTATCTGCAATTCATAGCTTTCCACGAAAAAAACTATTCTATGGAGACAATAAATGGAATCTTCTCAACTCTCGAAACTTTATGCAAAGCGTCCTGAACTCTATGAACAACATCGTAAACAATACAGTCAAAAGGCTGCACTATATTCATTAATTTCTACGAAACCGCCTATTTTTTACGTGCCAAGATCGTTGGGGAGATGGGACTTTGCATCTTTGGATCTAATATTTAGCTATCTCCAAGATGAAATTGCCTACTTTTTACAAAATTGGGTTTGGGACATGGAAGACCCCAATGAGGTTGAAAAGATCAGAAAAATAGAAATCCAGCACATTAGTCAATATCCAAAGCATAAATTCATCCATCTTTGCAATAGCCTACGCCAGCAAGAAGTTTTTCAAGAATATGGATTAAAAGCTGTTTTTTGTAATCAGAATAGCCTGTTGGATGAAAAAATTTTCCGACCTATATCGTCTATTTCCAAAAGATTTGACGCTGTATATGATGCTAAATTCAGCCTATATAAAAGGCATTATTTAGCTAAAAAAATTGATAGTATCGGCTTTATTTATTACTACGATATTATAGAAGATATAGATTGTTATCAAGAAGTAAAGCGTCTATTTCCTCATGCTTATTACTTCAATGATGCTTTATCTGAAAACAATACAGTTTTTATCGAACCACATACTGTTAATAAATGTTTAAATGCCTGCAAGGTAGGTCTTTGCTTGTCAGATGTGGAAGGTGGAATGTATGCGAGTATGCAGTATCTATTAAGTGGCTTACCAGTCGTGTCAACGAAGAGTAAAGGTGGTCGCGATGTTTTTTTTGATGAAGAATATACATTAATTGTTGAAGACGATCCAGATGCAGTTAAAGAGGGTGTTGATGAATTAATTCGGCGTAATATTTCTCCTGAAACTATTCGTGTTAAAGTCCTAGAGCAGATCAAACAGCACCGTCTTGTTTTAATTTCATTGATTCAAAGTATTTACGATGGCTAATGGTAAATTTCTCGCCTTTCTCGACTCCGATGATATTTGGGTTAAGGACAAACTAGCAAAACAAATGGCGATCTTTGATACTAACCTAGATATAGAAGCAGTCTTTGGCTATGCTCAAAATTTTTATAGCCCAGAACTAGATGAAAACTTCAGAAACAGGATTCGCTGTCCAGAACAACCAATCGCGGCGCATCTTTCTAGTGCTATGTTGATCAACCGATCTGCTTTCTTGAGAGTGGGAAACTTTGACACCAATCTCAAAATAGGTCCTGATGTTAGTTGGTATATCTTGGCGATGGAACATCAACTGCAACAAATTACAATTCCAGATGTGGTCTATTACCGCCGACTACATGAAAGCAATAGTGGAATTAAAGAACGTCAATATGCAAATGAACGAATGCACCTGATCAAAGCCAAGCTAGATCGACAACGTGCAGAACGGAGAGTTTTAAACGAAGAATCTTGAGGGAGCGACAGCACTAAGCTGTTACGCACCTGAATTGTATAATCCTAAAATGGTTAAATCTTGTGGGGTGGGCGTCTTGCCCGCCATACTCTCTAATCTCAAAATAACGTAGTATACTGGGGTTAATCGTATTTAACCGAAAGATGAAATACCTAACCCCAGAACAAGTTTACAAACAATTTGGCTACCACCCTAAGACGACGGCAGAATAGGCTGACTTAGGGAAAATAGAATGTATTCGTTCCCCTGGGGGACACCGGAGATATCCAGAGTCAGCCTTTGTCAAAACAGTTCCAACGGATAAAGAACGGGTTCTTTATGCCCGTGTCAGCACAAAAACCCAGTTGTTAGACCTTGACGCACAAATAGAATTTTTAGGTAAAACTTACCCAGGATGTCGAGTCGTCAAGGATGTTGCTAGTGGCATGAACTGGAAGCGGAAAAACTTTCTTAAATTAATGACTCAAGTTGCGGAAAATCAAATCTCTGAAATTGTGGTGGGACACAAGGACAGGTTATGCAGGTTTGGTTTTGAGTTCGTTGAGTGGTTTTGCCACCTTCACGGCTGCAAAATTGTTGTGGTGAACAATGCCAAGCTATCACCGCAGGAAGAGTTAATGCAGGATTTTATGGCTATCATGCACTGCTTTTCCTCCAAACTTTATTTCCTTCGGGCTTACAAGAAAAAAATAGCCGAAGAGCAAAATATTCATGAAACAAATAGTAGCGAATACGAGTCAATATGAATATAATAGTAAAAGACGTAGCAAACCAAGTTTATGAAGCTCAAAGTTAAAAATCAGTTAACCGTTACGAGAATCGCCATTTTAGGGACTAAAAAACTAAATATTTGGAAATCTAACGAACTTGATTTGATTGCTTTGAGTTTGGGTAAACTACGCTCTGACTTGTGGAATGAGTTCGGGTCGTTAAAGGCTTGGGGCGTTTCTAAGTTTGAAATAGACAAACAGCTACGCACATCTAAAGACAAGTACCAATTACCTGCTAAGTTATGGGAAGCAACCCTCTATGACGTAATTGATGATATTCATTTAGTTCAGGCTGCTTGTGTTGAAAAGGTAATGAAATCATATAGTCAATCATTCCAATCCTTCCAGTCTAAAAAAGGGGTTTTACAACTTACATTAGAAAGTCGTGAATGGTTGAAACACCCCAAGCTTTGTACCTTAGTTAGAAAGTTCTGGTATCGAGGTCACACAAAAGTTTGTAACCAAATTATTGTCAAGGCTTTTGATACTAAATTAGATAATAAAGGCGTGGTATGGCTGCGTTTCGGTGGACTCACAAAGGGTAAAAATCTGAAGTTGCCAACGACTTTACCGACAGAAGTAAAATGTCAGTTAAGACTAATCAAGCGCAATGGTAGATGGGAAATACATTACACAACCGATATTCAAAAAGCAATTCAAAAGACAGAAGGTAAAGTAATTGGCTGTGACCGAGGTTATACAGAAGTTTATGCTACATCATCTAATGATGGTGCTAGATTTTTGGGTAATAATTTCGGTAAAATCCAAACAGAAGAAACTGATTACAGAACAGCGAAACAAGTTAAACGCAACAAAATCAAATCAGTTTTCGACAAGTCTATTGTCAAAGGGAATAGTGCCAAAGCCGATAGAATCAAACGGAATAACCTCGGTAAAATCAAGTGGAATAACCGAGAAACATCCTTTAAAGGACGGATTCAAACAATAGTTTTTACGGCTACATATCACTTGATGACTGATGCAATCAAGGTAGCTTTTGAAGATCTGACGGAAGCACTAAAAAGCAAAAAGCCCTTGAAAAAACGCATAAAGAGAAATGTTTCTTCATGGTGCAAAGGGATAGTTGCGGATGCTCTCAAGCAAGTTTCAACCCGTGTAGGTTGCACGGTTGTTAGTGTAAATTGTGCGTATACGTCACAACTTGACTCCAGATTTGCTACCTTGACGGGTAGTAGAAATGGTGACAAGTTTACCGGACATGATGGGGTCGTGATGCACTCAGATACTAATGCTGCTGACAATATTCTAGCAAGAATGAGTGATGTTGAAATCACTCGATATACGAAACATTCCGATGTAAAAGTAATATTGCTAGAACGAACTCAGAAGTTTCGGGAATCCTTAATGGAAACCGAGGCGACAACGGGCAAGGATAAGCCCCAGACTCTAGAACCTACTCGCAAACTTACGAGTAAGGTCAATCAGAGAGCAAATTATAAGCAATTGACACTGTTTGACCTTGGTTAACTACGTTATTTGTGTATCCCATTAACCAATCCTCAATGGTTGCAGCCATACCGCGTTTTAACAGCACAGGTTTAGGTTGCGATCCTACTTTTTTAAGCATGGAGAAATTCTGCATATTTCTCGCCCCCACCTGAATCACATCTGCGACTTGGCCAATTTTCTCCAAATCTTCCGTATCCATAACTTCAGTAATAATACCCAAGCCGCTGACTTTCCGGGCGGT
>JBJUHT010000094.1:0-33583 GCA_046070105.1 Dolichospermum sp. | reverse complement strand
TTTGCTCCATCTTCAATTTTGGTCATTCCACCAATATAAACAGGTCCGGTAATATCAACTTTATCCCAATTTACAGATACATTTAACCCAGTAAAAATACCAGGAGAGACTTTATGTCCGGGGATTTGTACATTTTTGATTTCCCCTGATAAAACACCCCGAATTGCTCGCCAGTAATCGGGAACTTTACCAATATCTACCCATTCAAAATCCATGGAAATAGCGTAAAAAGGGGCATTATCTGCCACAAGTTGGGGAAATAATTGGCCACCAATGTCATATTCTACTCCAGAGGGTATATACTTAAATACTTCTGGCTCGAAAATATAAATACCCGTATTGATATTAGTGCTAAGGGCTTCTTCTATTGGGGGTTTTTCTTGGAAGGCTTGAATCCGATTATCGTCGTCAGTAACCACTACACCGTAACTAGAAACTTCTTCCTTGGGAACTGATTTAGTGATAATAGTAGCGATCGCACCTTTGGATTTATGCCATTTTACCGCCGCAGTTAAGTCCAAATCAATTAAAGCATCACCACACAATACCACAAAGGTATCATCAAAAAACGGTGAGAAGTCTTGAATCCGACGCATACCTCCAGCCGAACCAATGGCTTCCCCGACAAGTTTACCGTCATCATCAATTTTACCCTCAAAAGAATAGGCAATCTGCACTCCAAACCGCTGACCATCACGAAAATAACTTTCTATTTCCTCCGCTAAATGGCTGACATTGACCATAATTTGATCAAATCCGTGTTGGCGCAATAATTCCAATAAAAATTCCATGACGGGCTTTTGTAGTATGGGAATCATGGGCTTGGGAATTGTATAAGTAATAGGACGGATACGAGTACCCTTTCCGGCGGCAAGAATCATTGCTTTCATAAAATCTTATTCCTTAGTAATTGGTCAGTTGTCAGCAGGTTATTTGCTTTTAATTAGGTAAACGAATTAAAATTTCCTGGTAAAATTCTTTTTGGAATAACTCCACCTTAGATTGAGCCGAGAGCAGTAGTAAAGCCCAAAAAACGCTAATCATGCTATCGTTTTCTGATTCACGATAGTGGCCATTTTTTTCTGGTTGCTTTGTCTGTACCCATAAATCTATCAGTTCTTCTAGATGCCAACATTGTTCCTCCAAATTTCGTTCTTTAGCAGCATTATGTAACACCTCTTCTAGTTCTAACGCCACTGTCGTTAAGTTTTCTTGGTGGGCTAACTCTAGGGCTTCCCCCATGGTTTGCACCCTAGACTGGCGCTTAGTTCGCTGAGGTTTATCAGAAGACTTTTCTACCAGTTTTAACTGGCTGGCCATGATTTGCAACTGGTCTATTAACTCTTGCAATGTCACTCGACGTTTCCGAGGTGGCATAGCTGCTGGACGACGACGCAGGTGTTGTTCTAATTGTAAGGGACGGGCTGGAAATGACAATCCATCTTCAATTTCTAATATTGTATTATCTATAACTTCTTCTGGAGTATTATATACCGTTGACAGTTGCATTAATGTATTTGCCTTAAATAATACAAGCTTTGATGCTGATAAAAAAGCCTGTCCAGATTGAGATAAATCACTTTCATAGCCCCTGGTAGTTGCTTCTGGGGACATTAATTTCAAGTAATGATCAATCACCTCAATAACTCGCACGTCCCAAGGGTCAATTTCCCCTTTTTCGGCTTGGGAAATCAGATCTGTAATTGTTTCTAATAATTCAACTGCATCCATCAATTCAAAATTTAATATACCAGAAATCAGAGGTCACGCAATTTTAGATTTTAGATTTTAGATTTTAGATTTATTCCAAGTAGCTTATTTCTGAATCCAGTAAGTATAAATATAGCTACACTACCTAGTTTATCAGACCTTTTTAAATATTGGTTTAAATCTTGGTTTAAGATTAGATATTGAATATTCAAGCCGAAATTTAACATCTAAAATCTAAAATTTGCTCAAGAATAATAGTTACACTGACAACTGACTAACTTATTCATCTTCCCGAAATTCTGAGCCGTAATTAGCCCGAAAATTGGCGACAAAATCACTATGCTGACTGTTTTTGATCACATCAAAAGTACCTTTGATAGTTCCAGCAATTGGTACAGCCACCAGTGTTCCCAGCAAACCCGCAATTTCAAATCCCATTAAAATGGCGATAAAAATCCACAGGGGGTTGAGTCCGATAAAATTACCCATGAGTTTGGGAGCTAATAGATTATCTTTAATTTGTTGCATGATAACTGCCATTGTAGCGACTGGAAATGCTAACCACCAATTTTGAATTAATACCAAAATTGTGACTAAACCAATGCCCAAGGTTGCACCAACAACGGGAATAATTCCAGAAATACCGATAATGATAGCAAATAAAAGGGCAAATGGCACTCTCAAAAATAAGAAAATCGGTGTGAGGGCTATGATCATAAATAGTCCTAGTAATAATTGACTCAGAAAAAAGTTCTGGAAATTTAATTTTAATGATTTACTTAGGGGGATACCAATGTTTGATGGTAGAAGATTGATTAGTCCATTCCAGACGCGATCGCCATATATTAACATATAAAAAGCCAGAACGATGACTAATATGACATTGAGTATTCCTGATAATAGCGTTCCCGCAAATCCTACAGCCCCGGAAGCTATTTGCTGAACTAAGTTCTGTATATTAGCATTAATTTGATTTGTTACTAGTTTTAAGTCTATAGATAATCGTCTTTGCTTTGCTATCATCTCTAAATGATCGAAGTTGGCTTGACTAGTCGCTAACCAGTCTGGAATCTTATTCAAAAGTTGAATGGTTTGATCAATCAACATTGGTATAAGAGTAACACAGGAAACAATAAATATAGTCAAGGTAAGTAGTAAGACAATGATTACTGCTTGAGTGCGTCTAATTCTAATATTTTCAAATAACTTGACTGGATAATTCAGTAAAAAAGCCAGAATGGCAGAAATACTCAAAATAGTCAGAGGATTTTGAAAAAAATGAAATAATAAAGACATCAGCCAGATATTGAGAGCAATAATTGGTCCACTGAGTCCATAAATTAACAAAGTTTGCAGAGAGGCAAAACGGCGCATCTGATTTAATGTATAAATAGGGGCTTTAGAAGCTTATGGGGAAAAGTGGTATAATTCCTGTTCCCTATTGTCCAAAAAACGTACTGATTTTGATCATAGAATGTTTTCCCCAATACTAATATACGCTGAATCTAAATCGTGAGAAAATAAAAATGATAGATAAAAGCATTGCTGATCTTCGTAAAGACTATACTCTACAAGATTTGAATGAAAAAGGAATTGATCCAAATCCATTTATACAATTTAAAATTTGGTTTAACCAGTCCGTAGTAGCCCAATTACCTGAACCTAATGCTATGACTTTGGCTACCTGTACACCTGATGGTAAGCCTTCGGCAAGAATGGTACTACTCAAGGATATTGACGAAAGAGGTTTTGTATTATTTACTAATTACAAGAGTCAAAAAGGACGAGAAATATCAGTAAATCCCCAGGCTGCTTTGGTTTTTTGGTGGGCTGAACTAGAACGTCAAGTCAGAATTGTGGGGACTGTCGAGAAAATTTCCTCAGCAGAGTCTGATAGCTATTTTGAAGTACGTCCACCCTTTAGTCGTTTAGGTGCTTGGGCTTCTAATCAAAGTGAAGTCATTGTCAACAGAGATGTACTAGAAGCAAAATTAATAGAATTTCAGCGTAAATATGAAAATCAAGAAGTACCTAGACCTGCTCATTGGGGGGGGTTGCGAGTTATTCCCCAGGAAATTGAGTTTTGGCAGGGAAGATCCAGCCGTTTACATGATCGGTTACGATATACCCTCATAGACAATGGAAATTGGAAAATAGAGCGGTTATCACCCTAATTTTAGATTCCCGACTTCTCCAAGCAGTCGGGAATCTTTTTATGCAACTTCATAATGCCAGTCATCAAAAATGATTTAATTTTTCTATAAAAAGATACTGATCCAGAAAAAAAACGATGATTATTGATTAATAATTCCTAAGAAGTTCCCTGAAAAAATTATGTTAGATATTTGTTTCTTAAAGCACGGACACAAGGAAATACTGCTAGATATGATAAACAGAAGTTATCAAAGAGACTGAGATTCATCAAAATAGTAGTGTTCAGGGCAATTAAAAAGGTAAAAATTTTTTTAATTCAGACAAAAGTTTTTAAAACCTACCATTAATTGCTATATTATTTGTGTTTTTTCAATACAATCCCTTCATTTTATGCGAATTATACATATATTAAATCATATCCAAGAAATCGGTAATGGTATCGTGAATGTAGCTGTTGATCTGGCTTGTTTACAATCTCAAGCTGGTGATGATGTAGCGGTAATTTCAGCGGGGGGAGAATATGAAAAATTATTAGATAAATTTGGGGTTAAACACTATACAATAAACCAAAATCGCCGACCAATAAATATGATCAAAGCGGCGGTAGCTTATCGGAAAATTGTGGCAGAATTTCAACCAGATATAGTTCATGGTCACATGATGACTGGTGTGGTTTTAGCAAGGGCATTAAGGTGGGGAAATAGATATAATTTAGTGGCTACAGTCCATAATGAATTTCAACGTACTAGTGTATTAATGGGTTTAGCTGACCGAGTAATTGCTGTTAGTAAAGCCGTTAAAAATTCGATGGTAAAACGGGGAATTTCTGAAGGGAAATTACGAGTAATTTGTAATGGGACTTTGGGTAGTCCTCGAACTAAGAAAATATCCGATTATCAACCTTTAAATTTACACCGTCCCGCGATTGTGACTGTAGCGGGAATGTACAAACGAAAGGGAATTACTGAGTTAATTGCGGCTTTTGAGGAAGTTACACAAAATTTTCCCACGGTGAATTTATATATAGTAGGAAATGGACCAGATAAACAAATATTTGAAACTCAAGCTCAAGCAACGGGAGTGAGTAATCAAATTCATTTTGTTGGATTTTGTCTTGAACCACAACGTTATTTACTAGCCTGTGATATTTTTGTCTTAGCTTCTCACCGTGATCCTTGTCCCTTGGTGCTTTCAGAGGCCAGGGAAGCTGGGTTAGCTATTGTTGCTACTGAGGTAGACGGGATTCCAGAGGCGTTAGATAATGGTAAAGCGGGAATGTTAGTTCCAACTCAGAATAGCCATAAATTGGCTGAAGCATTAATAAAACTATTGGGTAATACAGATATGCTTCAAGAATGGAAAAATCAAGCGCGAGAAAACCTAGAATGGTTAAATGTTGATCGTGTACATCAAGAAACATTGGCTGTGTATCATGAGTTCGCTTTTCAGGAAACTTTTTCAAGCTATACGCAACCTGATTAATCAGGGATTTTTTATCATTTTAAAAATGATACCAATTCCTGAAAAAAATCAGCAATTTATATATCTCAAGGGGGACTGGATTAAACCACTTTCAATATTATATATTAAATAGCCCGATTACCCTACCGGACTTTAGCTCCAAGTCCTCTTTTGTCATTACCTGACAAGAGAGGTTTTATTCATTTTTGAATATTGATGATCATGTAGATGATCACAAAAAAATGAGGTTGGTTTAAGCCACAGAGTAAGATTACAAAGAAAAAATTAGGTTTTCTAGCGTCATTTTATTAACCGGAAATTGGTCATTTTTAGGATTTGTAGATTACAAAAAGTTGTCTAACTATCAGCAATATTCCCCCCATAATAATGAATATTAATGTTAATTTCCCTCCGGGAAATAGGGCTTGATGATTACTTGGAAAAAGTTCTGGATTTTGACTTTGTTTCCAACTCATTAATGGTGGCATAATTCCGGCTAAAATAGAAATACTAAACGTACCTGTATATTCTAAAGCTTGGAAAAATATGCTGGGGTTAAATGTTCCTAAACTTAAAGGTGGAAGTAATACCAAGGAATAAAGAGGTAAACGAGAAATTTCGCTTTTAGTGATTAAAGAAATATCTTTAAAAAAATCTGTTAAACCATAGGTAATACCAATAAATGATGTGACAATGGCAAATTCTGAAAAAATAGATAATAACATTGCAAACCATTCTCCAGAAGCACCACTTTCGAGGATTTTTAAGGGATCAAATATGCTATCATGTCCTGGAATAAGTTGCATAATATCTGGAGTCACGCACCCTAAAATAACTGCATTCCAAGCCAAAAACATCAAGAGTGGAATTACAGAACCAATAATAATTGATTGACGAATTTTGGGAATATCACCTTCTAATTGATTGACAACTAGTGGGACAATAGAATTGTAGAACATAGCCACATATATAATGGCAATAGAACCACCAATAGCACTCCAGTTTTGCACTAGGAATTGAGAGCTTTGAATTTGGCTTCCTCCTAATAATAATAAACCCAGAAATGCCATGAGTAAAATAATAGTAAATATCCCATTTATTTTTTCAATAAAGTTATATTTTCCCCAATAAATCATACTACCAAATATCAGAAAAAAACTGACTGTTCCCGCCCAATGAGGTAAATTATTTTCTAATTTCCAAACTTGGTTAACTGTCGTTGTTAAAACTTCCCCACCTTTGGTCATATATGCTACTAATAAAGCATAGTGATTAAATAAATATGCGACTCCAGCTATTCTCGCTCCAATTTTACCGAGAATCTTTTCTATTATTGCTAATAAACCTAAGTGGGGAATACCCTCAACCCGCATGATATTTAAAGTTACTTCGGCAGTTATTAATCCAGAAATTAAAGTATAAAACCATACGAAAATAATGGTCATTGTTGATGGTATAATCCCGGATGGTAAAGTTACTGCTGGTAGTCCAATAATTCCAGCACCAACAGTAGTTCCCACTATTAAAGCCGTATTTCCCAATACACTGCCTTGTTGATGTCGAAATTTATAACCATCAAATTCTAAGTGAGAAAATAACCGTGTTACTACTGCTTGTTGATTTTGGCTTTCTTGTACAATCATAAACTGAAAACTAGTTGTTGCTATGGATACGTGACTTATTAGATATCTAAAAAATGACAAAATTATTGTAACATAACTGGATTTAATCTTGTCCATCACAGCTATTAAATTAGGTACTTGCAATTAACTTGACAATTTGCTAGGATTAGTCTATTAACTTTCCAGTCCTAAGTGTTTTAAAGCTGAAAAATCAAGAGAAAATATCTATTTAAAACTAAATTAATTGTTTTTGATGTACTTAATGGTAAACGTAAATTAACTGTTGAATATATCCAAAAACTCGCGGGTTTTTGAAGTTTTACTTGCTGCATTTTTCCATAAAATTCCTGACAGTAATATTTTTTAGAAGCTGTTGAAATTTCAACTATCCAAATTTTTGCAACAATTAGACTAGTTTTAGTGAGTATTTTCTACCTGGACTTAGAGGATGTTTTTAAAGTCTAAATTAATGGTAAAATCGGCGATTAGATTCCATAGTTAGTTAATTGTATAAAAAGTAAGATTATAAATTTGTGGACAGTTTTGCATATAATCAAAATATATCTCCTAAAAGGATGAGAACTGGGTTTTTATTTTCTGTTCCTATTACTCAAGATAAACAACCAATGAGAATTTGCGAGTTCGTCTGTTCTACTCATAAAAACGACTACTCCCTATTAACTACTCTGGAGAAGAGATGTATTTAGCACATTCATTTATGAGTGATCAAAAACGACAAAAATATCAACAGCCTTTGGTTTTAGTAGTAGAAGATAATGATGATGGTCTGCTGCTCATGAGTTATACTCTAGAATTATTAGGTTGTCGATCTATTTGTCAAAAAGAAGGTTCAAAAACGCTGTTTATGGCTAAGAAGTATCAGCCTGATTTAATTTTATTGGATATTTTCTTACCGGGTATGAGTGGGTTAGATGTTATTCAATATCTCAAGGGAGAATCATTAACTTGTTATATTCCTGTAGTTGCTGTAACGGTTTTAACTGGAACTGAAGATCAAAAAAATATTATCAAAGCTGGTTTTGATGATTACATTAGTAAACCCTATATGATTCAGGAATTAGAAATAACTATTCGGCGGTTACTGGGTAGAAAATTTCAGCTATATTCGGTTTCAAGAATATAGCAAGGGAATAGGAAATAGGGAATTAGGTGGAAGGTAATTGCATTCATTAATTGATTTTTTTTAAGTTATTTTGGGTAATCTAACTGTGAATGTACTACCTTTGCCAACTTGGGAAGAAAGTTCTATTTTACCCCCATGGGCTTCGATAATACATCGTGAAAGATGCAGTCCTAAACCACTACCTGATTTTTTATTTCTTCCCTGGCGAAAGCGCTCGAAAATTGTTTCTTGATCTTCGGCTGCAATACCATAACCTGTATCTTGAATTTCGATGATTATTTGATGAGAATGATTGGTTGGCGATAAGGTTTGAAAAATGCGAACTTCTATGCTACCTACATCGGTAAATTTGATAGCATTAGCAATGAGATTATTGAATACTCGTCTTAATTCTAAGCGATCGCCGTTAACAATTCCATTATTATTTCCTGTTTGGTTTAATTCATGGGTATCTAACTGTAAAATTAAGTTTTTCTCAACTGCTAGGGGACTGAGTTCACCCACTACTTCAGCAGCTATTTCTGTTAAGTCGCATGATTCATAGTTTAAGCTCTTTTTACCAGCTTCAAAACGGTAAACTTCTAAGAGATTATTCACCATTTCTAGGAGATTTTGATTGCTACGAATCATCATATTAATCGCTTCTTTCATTTTTGGAGAAATTTCACAAAATACTTCTTGCAAAAACAAATTCAGCATTCTATCAGCAGCTACTAAAGGAGTGCGTAAATCATGGGTAAGACGAGAAACAAAATCTTCTCGCTGTAGTGTCATTTTTCGTTGTTCATCAATGCTGTGTTTTAATCTTAGCAGCGATCGCACTCTGGCTAATAATTCTTCTGTGTCAAAGGGTTTGCGAATAAAATCGTCAGCACCAGCATCTAAACCTTCCACAACGCTAGATTCATCAAATGCTGTTAATAGCAAAATCGGAATATAGTTTATTTCTGGATTATTACGGATTCTTCGCGTTACTTCATAGCCATTTATTCCTGGCATCATCACATCTAAAATAATTAGATCTGGTGGTAATTCTATCACTTTCTTTAATGCTGCTTCACCATTAGCAACTGAATCAATATCATATCCTTCATCTTCTAAAATTGCTTCTACTAAAATCAGATTATCTTTAGTATCATCAACAGATAAAATTCGATCTTTTTTGAGCATATTCATAAATTAATCAACCTTTTAATGATCTAAAATTTTAAATTTGGAGAATTTATTGAGGCTTTACTATGGTAATATATGGAATGAAAATGATGTTGGCGAGTACGAGAAACTATATTACCTAAATCGGCTATTAAATTTATTTTTCTTGGTAGTTCTATTCTAAACATTGAACCAACTCCTAATTGACTTTTGATATATATTTTTCCTCCCATCATGCGTACTAATGAATCAACAATGGCTAAACCCAATCCTGCACCAGAATATTTACGGCTAATACCTTGATCAATTTGATGAAATGCTGTGAAAATATTTTGAAAATCTTGAGTGTCAATACCAATTCCTGTATCTGCTACAGCAATTATAACTCTATTTTGATGTATTTCTTTGATTTCTACAAAAATATTTCCAGATTCTGTAAACTTAATGGCGTTAGAAAGTAAATTCATTAAAATTTGCCTTAATCTTCCCATATCATTAAATACTAATTTATTGTTTAGTTCTCCTTTAACTAGTAAAGATAAGTTCTTGGCTTCTGCTAAGGAATGTATTTCTTTGACTGTGTTACTAACAACTTCTGATAAATCAAATATTTCTGGCTTGAGTTCTAATTTACCAGCCTGTATTTGCGAAAAGTCGAGAATTTCATCAAATAACATTAGTAATTTTTTACCATTATTGAGAATGCGCTCTATCATGTCCATTTGCTGATTTGTTAAATTACCAAATTTGGGACGCAATAAAATCTGAGAAAATCCAATAATCGCATTCATTGGCGTTCGCAATTCATGGGATATCGTGGCTAAAAATAATGATTTTAATCTTGATATTTCTAAAATTGCAAGTTTTTGTTGCTGAATTTGTTGCTGTTGTTTTGCTAATTCTTCACGACTTTCTTTAAGTTGTTGATTTACTAACTCTAACTGCATTTGGGTGCGGTGGATACGAATTGCACTTCTTAAAATTTGAGCTATGGTTTGTGAAGATAATGTACATTTGATTAAATACTCACTAGCACCTGCTTTGATACAGTCTCCAGCTATTGCTTCATTTCCTGAATTTATCAAAATCACTAAAGGTACTTTGATGGCTGAAGCATTGATTTTGTGAATTAATTTCAAGCAATCTTGATTTTGTAAATGATAGTCAATAAAGATGCAATCATAGTGATTATTGATCAGGGACGAAAGCGTGTAATAACTATCTTTTAGTTCATCAATTTCTATTTTAATTCCTGTTTCTCTCAGAGCTAGATTTAATAACACACGCTCTACTTCATTCTCTTCTACAACTAAAATTTTTAGCGTTTCTTCCATCGGTTTTTATTTTCACTGTAGTAAAATCAAATACTTTATCTAGTTGAAAACATTGTAAATTAGCAATTAGTTAACTGTCTTCACCCATTAGTGAGAATTGTATAGAAACATTGTGTACCAAAAGCTTCAATAATATTACTTAAATAGGTAATATGTCTCTATAAAATCACTTCCTCAGAGGATGTTTTTCAGGTGTGTACTGTGATTTTAATTGCGTTTAAACCCCCCTTAATCCCCCTTTATTAAGGACGGAAATAATAAAATCCAGTTCTCCCCCCTGTCATTAGGGAAAAGTCAAAATATTTGATACACCATGACAGACTTTTCAAACACCCCTAAAACTAGGAAAATCCATAACGCGCAATTCTATCATATACATTGTATTACCTCCCTACAGATCAAATCCTAGATCTAGTCAATTGCAAATTTAGTAATCATACTGAAACTGTAATTTTTCGGATTTGTCTCAATAATTTCATTTGTTTTGACAAAAATATCTATATATCTTTAGTTAGATTTTTACATCCATTAAACTATAAATATGAGCAATTTATTATTCCTTTAGATAGATGTTAACTCACAACAAAATTATTTAGGGTTACTCGCTAGTTTTCTCTCCGTAATATAATGTTCTTAATTTAATAATTATTATCAGTATATTTATTCGGAGGTAGATTTTTACGTCTATTTCTATTTTAGACCGCAATTAACATCTAAATTAGCTTATATTAATTACAGAAATCGGTTATTTATTATTTCTACTGGTAGATGTTTATTGGTAGCAGAATCATCTATCCTAAGTCTGGGTGACTGAGATAAGTTAGGTAAGATATTGATCTGAGAAATAGTTTTGATTACTGCTTCTGTGCAATAATAATTACTTAATATCAGGGCAGAAAATCTCAGTAAACAAGCTTTTGACTTTCTATCTCCTGTCTTGTGGAGCTACAGAGAAGCAATCCGATTATTATGGGTGTAACAATGAATGAAATTAGTATTCTATTAATCGAAGACCATGATTTAACCCGTATGGGACTCAAAACCGAATTGCAGTCACATAACGGCTTTAAAGTGGTTGGTGAGGCGGCTAATGCGACTTCTGGATTAAAACTTTTAGAAACGATAAAACCAGATGTGGCTGTGATAGATATTGGTTTACCTGATATGGACGGAATTGAACTAACACGCAAATTTAGACGTTATCAGACGGAAACAGGACAATCACAGACAAAAGTTCTGATCTTGACCATGGATAATACAGAAGATGCTGTCTTGGCGGCTTTCGCAGCGGGAGCAGATTCTTATTATATGAAGGAAACAAGTATTAATAAATTTACGGAAGCGGTACAAGTCACTTTCCGTGGTAACTCCTGGATTGACCCGGCGATCGCTAATGTGGTATTAAGAAAGGTACGTCAGGGTAGCTCTGCTGACAATCAATCATCCGATAAACCCAAAACTGTCAAAATCGAGGCTTTAGAAACAGAATATGAACAAGTTTTAGAAACCTACCCCCTCACTCAACGGGAACTGGAAATTTTAGAATTGATTGTGGGCGGTTGCAGTAATGGACAAATTGCCGAAAAATTATATATTACCGTAGGTACTGTCAAAACTCATGTTCGCAATATTTTAAACAAACTCTGTGCTGATGATCGTACTCAAGCAGCAGTTCGGGCTTTACGTTCCGGCTTGGTAGCTTAATTACTCAAATTAAGTAGGTTGGCGTTAAAAATTGTCGTTATGACAAGGGAACAGGGAACTCTTAACTGGGAACAGGTTTTCGGCAACTTTACTTTTTGTTACTTATGTCGGTTTTTTTCCGTTCACCTACTTACCCATCTTTCCTGTAAACATTCTGCAATTCTTTGTGCAGCACCCGCAAGTCCCATACGCTGTAACCCGTTTTTAGCAATTTCATGTAAAACATCAGGATTTTTCAGTAGAGACTGTATGGCTGGTAACACCTGTGATGGTTGATTAACTAAAATTAGGGATATTCCTAAGAGCCGACTTTGGGCTTCTGCAAAAGCGGCGTTATATTGGGGACCACCACCAGGAATAGCAATGGCTGGTTTTCCTAAACCTATAAATTGTTCCGTTGCAGTCCCCGCCATAGCGATGGCCAAATCACCTAAATGTAAACACTCATTATAGGCTGCTTGTGTCAAAATTAAATAAGCATTTTTTTGGTTAAAAGTCAAGCTATCAGGGTCAGGAATTTGTAAAGGAGATTGATCACAAAGTCGCCAACCTTGAATATGTAAACTTTGAGATAAAATACCACAATCTAAACCAGGAGCGATCGCCCCTAAAAAAATCATTGTCCCAGCTTCGCAAAAGGAATTTGCTGGTTGTAAACTGGCAACTAAGGTAGATACAGAAACCATGATCATTTCCCAATTATTATAAGCCTCCGGGGCGCGAGAACCGGGCAATAAGGTGATTATCAAGGGACGGATTTGTTCTTTGTCTTGAGTATGACCACGATCCAACCCTAATCTGCTAAAATTGGGATTTAAGCCATCCATCATCGGATTTCCTGCGTCTACAGCCGGAATTGACCACTTTTTTAAAATTTTCGTCGTTAGAGAATCTCTAGGAAATACAGCCTGACAACGACTGCGACTCATGAACCACCTTTCCCAAGGATGGTAAATTGAACCCGAAAAATTTTCCCACTTTGCGGATTTTGATTTTCGTGGTAATAAGCCCGCTTCATCACGCACATAATATTCTGATTTAGCCGTACCTACAAAAGCGTAATTAGCACCACTTGTAGCCGCGAATAACAGGGGGACAATATCCCCGACGGCTAGAATAGCCTTTTGATTTCCTAAGCTTGTTTGTAGCCTCACCCAACGGCGTACAGATTTGATTTGATTCCAGGTTAATTGAATCAAACCCCCACTTACATCACGTATTAATTCTTTACTATCCATATAAACAAAACCACCAGAAGGCATATTCTGTACTTTACCAATTATGGGTACGTTTATTTTTTGGTAAGCGTGTCCTTCACCCACTATGGGTAAAACAAAGATATCTGGTGGGGAAGATAATGTTTGTAAAGCCTGGATAATCCGTACAGCAATGATATCTTCTCCATGACCATTACTTAAAACTAATAATTGTAAACGAGAATTGGCCATTGAATTATTAACCCTTCACACCACTAGCAGTGTCCGTAGGAACAATGTATTTTTGTAAAATCAGAAATAATAATAACACTGGAGTAATAGAAATTACTGAACCAGCAGCTACCAAACGCCAGTCTAAAGAAAAAGTCCCCGCTAATTTAGCAACTCCCAGAGGTAAAGTGTATAAACTTTCATCCTGAATCACAATTAAAGGCCATAAAAAGTCACTCCAAGCCCCAATAAAGACAAAAATAGCCAGAGTAATTAGCGCTGGACGGATAGCAGGTAGCATTATATACCACCATAATCCTAACTCAGAAGTACCATCTAAACGGGCAGCTTCTTCAATTTCCTTGGGTACTGTTATCAGGGATTGACGGAGTAAAAATATACCAAAAGCAGAAGCTAAACTAGGGAAAATTACCCCTAGATAACTATTTCTCAAACCTAATTGCACTGTGAGAATATATAAAGGAATCATCACGATTTGGAAGGGTATCATAATTGTGGCTACAATGGTCATGAAAATTCCGTTTCTGCCCACAAATGATAGTCTAGCTAAGGGATAAGCTGCTAAGGAACAAAACAACAAATTTAAACCGACAGTTAATACTGATACTAGGATACTATTATATAAATAAGTGGCAAAAGGTAGAGACTGCCAGACCTTAGAGAAGTTTTCTAAGGTAGGTTGAGTAGGTAATAATTGGGGTGGTGACTGCCAAATATTTTCCGTTGGTGACTTGAGTGATGTGCTAATTAGCCATAACATAGGAAAGAGCATGACTAAAGCGATCGCTATCAGTGTAGCATAAATCAGCAAAGTTTGTAGTCGGGAGTTTTTTAAATTCATCATTCGACAAGATGTGTTAAGTATTAATTTTGTTTATTATAATTGATGAACTAAAAAATAGACTTAATTCCATAATTAATAATTATACACAGGAATTTGATCTAAATAGGACTTACGCACAAGTCACGGAATAATGAACCACGTTCGCGAAGCGTGCCGAAGGCATAGGAACGAAGAGAACGAAGAAAAGAGGGTTTGAGAGATATTTTGCGTAAGTCCTGCTAAAGTTATAAAAAATAATAAAAAGATTGTTGATTGATTAAAAGATCCGGTATTCTTTTAATAAGTCTAGGATATAAGATATGATCAAATCGGAACTTTCAAAAAAAGTAATATTTTCATGAAACTAATTCTGAAAATAGCAGCATTTGTTACTATAATTATTTGTGTCAGTGTTACTTTAGTCTTTGCTCACAAAATTTCCCAAAGTCAGTTAACATCAAATCCTGAAATTATTAAAGAATGTGTCAATATCAATAAATTTAATGGCAGTTGTCAGCAGGAAAAAATAGCTGTAAATGTGCCATTTATTCCTGTTCAGAAATTAGATGATCAACAGCGATTTTTAACGACAATTGCCAATAAAATTCCCACAGTTCCTGAAATTGATACATTTGAATATACTTTACTACGTTCCTATGGAACAGTATTTATTAATCAACAATCAGGAATTAAATTACCAGAAAAAGTCATTTTAGATAATGAAATAGAAACCCAATCTTTTCAGGATAAAATTAGTATAGAACTAGTAAATGGCACAGAAGAATGTTATTTACAACAACCAGCAGCAGCAGCTTTAAATAGAGCCAAAGAGTTAGAAAATATTGGTTTAAAATCTGGTTATGCTGGAGATTGTTTGCGGAGTTTTGCCACTAATTTAAGATTTTGGAATAAATACGCCAATGAAGAAACATTAACCCAAGTAAAAGCTGGAAAAGAGACAAAAATTCTGGGTTTAGTTGCACCTCCAGGAACATCACAACATTTGTGGGGACTAGCAGTTGATTTACAAATATTAACACCGTCTCAAAAACAGATTTTAAATGAAAATGGCTGGTTTCAAACAGTAGTTAATGATCTTCCCCATTGGACATATTTAGGTTGGAAAGAGGAGGACTTACCGAAATTTGGACTACAACAAAAAATCATCCAAGGAATTAAATATTGGACTACACCAATTTAACTGGTAATTTGCTGATAAAATAGATATATTTGAGATTTGGAGCTTTAACAATGAGTTTATTTGATGATTTAAGTCGCTTTTTAGAAAGTCGTCTAGAAGAGTTTTTGCGAAATAACCCTCATTTAGAATTAGAAGCACTTTTAGAACAACTACGGGAACAGGAAGAAGATACATTAAAGTTAATTTCTGAGTTACAATTACAAGAGAAGCGATCGCAAGATGAAATTCTTTCTACAGCCCAAGAAATTCAAAAATGGCATATCCGTATTCAAAAAGCCCAAGCCGCTGGTAGACAAGATTTAATCACTCCAGCCCAACAGCGAGAAGCTGCATTATTGCGGGAAGGAAATCAAATGTGGGGACATATGCAAGGCTTAAAAGAACGCATTACCCAGTCACAAGAATTACTTGGGAAAATTCAAAAACGTCGCCAAGAGGTACAAAGTAAAGCAGCAGAAATGCAAACAGCCAGAACTAAAGCACAAAGCCAGCAAAGGTTAGAAAATTATGGTGGGAATGCTACTTATCAAAGCAATTTTGATGAATTAGAAGATAAATTTCGCCGCTGGGAAACCGAAGATGAATTAGAAAAACTCAAACGCAAAATGGGGAAATAAATGTCACAAAAAATTATTATAAGATATTTTTGTAGCAGGGCTTTAGCCCTAATCTGATCTTATTTACGTAGCCTCTCCTGGAGAGAACTAAAGTTCTGACTACAATCTAAAATATTATGTCAGTTGAGTAAGTCCTGAAAATCAATCAAGATCATCAAAAATTAAAAATGTGGCTCTGTTAAAAACAAAACCACATTTATAAGAGATTAAGCTCAAATTAACGAGCTTGACCGTGAGCAGAAGCCGCATCAATAGGCTTCATCAGATATAATTGTAATAACTGCCAACCATGGGACACATAAATTGGCAGTTTTTGGAAGAATTGCAGGAATTTAGGAGTATTAGAGTTAGAAATTGCTGCCAATTTTTCGTTATTCTGGACGCAAATATCTAAACGTTCATAAAAAGCTGGGTTATCAACATCTAAAATCACGGGGAAGACTCTACCGGCTGTTTCATTGGTCTTCTTAATTACATGAATATCATACTCTCGCGCATCTAAGCCCAAAGAAGCATAAAAGCCCCGGCGTTGGATATCATTGAGATACATAGTTGCAAATACCGACAACAGGAAAAAGCGACTCCATAGTTTTGCTCTCCAGTCATTCAACATTTGCGGCTGCGCTCTCATTATCGCATCAAAGAAATCCCCGTGACGGTTTTCATCTTGACACCAGTTTTCAAAGAAATGGAAAATTGGATAGATCCGATCTTCAGGATGGGATTCTAAATGACGATAAATGGTGATATAACGCCAATAACCGATCTTTTCAGAAAGATAGGTAGCATAGAAGATAAATTTGGGCTTAAAGAACGTATAACTGCGGCTCTTAGTCAAAAACCCTAAATCTAGAGAAAGATTAAAGTCCGACATAGCTTTGTTCAAAAACCCAGCATGACGGGCTTCATCCCGTGACATTAGGTTAAAGCACTCAGCTAAAAGGGGGCTTTTATCCTTTAAACGACGGCCGAGTTCCTTGTATAACAAGAATCCAGAAAATTCCGCTGTACAAGAACGTTCCAGAAACTCAATGAACAGTTGACGAGTTTCACCGTCAATATGATCCCATGATTGTTCAAATTGAGTATCCCTCACAAAGTGATGACGGTTGTAATCAACGCGAAATTCTGCCAAAATAGCTTGTAATTCGTCTTCATTGACCGAAATATCCATCCGCGCCATTTCATCAAAGTCAGTCGTGTAAAACCTTGGTGTTAAAAGGGTTTCCTTCGCAGGGGATTTAACTCCGGGACGAATTTCGTCAAAGCTTGGTTTTTTGAGAGAGTCTACCATGTTTTGATTTGCTCTTTTATCTTTCTTTTTTTTGATTGCACCCAATGATTTATGCTCTCATAAGGTGCAGAGGACAACAATTATGATTTTGTATGAAATTCAGTGTAGCAATATCTAGTCCAAAAATGGGTGCATAAATGATTAAGAGTTGCAAAAATCTACAAAAAAGGTTGATCAACAAAAGTTGGTAATCAGTTATTGGCAACTGTAAATATTATCAACAGTCTGATTTTATCACCAAGTTCGCTACAGTTGAGTTGAACTGTTAATTACGTTTTTCAAGCCGGTGTTTAGATGACTATTACAAAAAAGCAATTACCAAATTTCTGGAAATTTACGAAGAATCCCAGCTTATCTCGGCAATTAATGCAGGTTGGACTGGGTATAACTCTCTTTTTCATCTTCTTAGCCTTTTTTGCTCCTGTTTTTCAAAGTTGGGGTTGGTTACAAAACCCCAAGGAATTTCTTTCTCACCCTATTCACCAAGCACCTTCCGCTCAACACTGGTTTGGAACAAGTCGTTTAGGTTATGATGTCTTTTCCCGGAGTGTTTTTGGCGCTCAAGCCGCTCTCCAAGTTGTGACTTTAGCAACTTCTTTGAGTATGATCATCGGTGTACCTTTGGGAATGGTAAGCGGTTATTTAGGCGGAAAATTAGATAAAGCTCTATTATTTTTCATGGATAGTATTTATACTTTACCAGGTTTATTACTGTCAGTAACATTGGCTTTTGTGGTGGGAAGAGGAATCTTTAATGCAGCGATCGCTATTAGTATAGCCTATATTCCTCAATATTATCGCGTTGTTCGTAATCATACTGTCAGTGTCAAAACTCAAGTGTATATCGAAGCAGCACAGGCAATGGGCGCTTCTACTTGGGTTGTCTTATCCAGATATCTGTTCTTAAATGTCATTCAAAGTGTACCTGTTCTATTTACTCTCAATGCGGCAGATGCTATCCTAGTCTTAGGCGGTTTAGGATTTTTAGGGTTAGGATTACCTCAAGAAGTACCAGAATGGGGATATGATTTAAAACAAGCTCTAGAAGCATTACCTACAGGCATTTGGTGGACTACTCTATTCCCTGGTTTAGCTATGACTTCTTTAGTGGTTGGACTATCATTACTTGGTGAAGGATTAAATGAATTTGTTAATCCTCGTCTTCAAAGAAAGGATAATTAACAATTAACAATGTATCCAATTCAATTGACAATGTATCCAATACAATTAACAATGTATCCAATACAATTGACAAATAACAACCTGAGAGATGATTGTGAACGATAATATTACATTAATTGCGGCTGCTACAGGTGGATTAGTGCTTTCTCTAGCTTTATCTGGTATTTTAAAAGGTAGTCCAATTACCGATTGGCCACAAGCACACAAAACTTCATACCCTTTCGCAAAAGTACAAGTTATCAGCAAAAATTAATAGAACTAACCACTCACAACTGACAACTAACCACTCACAACTGACAACTAACCACTCACAACTGACAACTGACAACTGACAACTGACAACTCACAACTGACAACTGACAACTGACAACTGACAACTGACAACTGACAACTAACCACTAACAACTGACAACTGACAACTGACAACTAACCACTAACCACTAACAACTAACCACTAACCACTAACCACTAACAACTGACAACTGACAACTCACAACTAACAACTGACAACTGACAACTGACAACTGACAACTGACAACTGACAACTAACTATGACAAAACAAGTAATTGGTATTGATTTAGGAGGAACTGGGATTAAGTTGGGACGTTTTACAGCAAATGGTAATTGTTTGCAATCTTTATCTGTAGATACTCCCCAACCCGCAACGCCTGAAGCTGTATTATCAGCTATAGTAGATGCCATAGCGCAAATTGACCCCAATCATGAAGCTACCGCTATCGGCTTAGGTACTCCTGGACCTGCTGATTCTACGGGAAGAGTTGCCAAAGTTGCTATTAATCTGGTAGGATGGAATAATGTACCTTTGGCAGATTGGTTGGAAGCTAAAACTGGTAAACCGACAATTTTGGCTAATGATGCTAATTGTGCTGGTTTAGGAGAAGCTTGGTTAGGCGCTGGCCGCAATTTCCCCAATTTGATTTTACTGACTTTGGGGACTGGTGTTGGTGGGGCAATTATTCTTGATGGTAAATTATTTGTCGGACATCAAGGTGCAGCAGCAGAATTAGGTTTAATTACTTTAAACCCTGATGGACCAATGTGCAATAGTGGCAATCAAGGTTCTTTAGAACAATATACCTCTATTGCTGCTATCCGTCGTCTCACAGGCAAAGAACCAGCAGAGTTAGGCGCACTTGCCAAAATTGGAGACCAAAAAGCCTTGACTTTTTGGCAAGAATATGGTACATCTCTAGGAATAGGTTTAACAAGTTTACTCTATGTGCTGACACCTCAGGCAATTATTATTGGTGGTGGTATCAGTGCTAGTTTTCAATTTTTCTTACCCGCATTACAAGCAGAAATTGAAAAACGGGTTTTACCAACTTCCCGCGCAGGGTTACAAATTCTTCCAGCAGCATTAGGAAATGCTGCTGGGACTATTGGTGCTGCTAAATTGGCATTAACATTACTGGCAGTGGAAAGTTAAGAAACCTCCACAGGTTTGGGTATATTAGTCGTAGAGTGGGCTTGAGATATTGCAGCGTTCACAAGCCCTTTAAATAAAGGATGAGGTGCGTTGGGTCGAGATTGAAATTCGGGGTGAAATTGACAAGCAATAAAAAAGGGGTGTTGAGAATATTCGACTATTTCCACCAGTCTACCATCGGGAGATGTACCGCTGACCAAATAACCAGAATCTAATAACTGACTCCGATAAACATTATTAAACTCATAACGGTGACGGTGGCGTTCATAAATAACTTCTTTTTGATAAAGTTGAAAAGCAAGAGTGTTAGGAAGTATCCGACAGGGGTAAAGTCCCAAGCGCATTGTTCCGCCTAAATCTACTACGTCTTGTTGTTCCGGTAAAAGATTAATAACCGGATCATTGGTGTTTGGGTCAAATTCAGCACTATTGGCATCGGACAGGCCTTCGACATTTCTAGCCCATTCAATTACAGAACACTGCATTCCTAAGCATAGCCCTAAAAAGGGAATTTGACGGTTGCGAGCGTATTTAATGGCTGCAATTTTTCCGTCTATGCCTCGACTACCAAAACCGCCAGGAACAATGATACCATCTACACCGGATAAATAGTTTTCTGCTGGTTCAGTCTCTAGAGCTTCGGAATTTACCCACCGTAGCCGCAAATCACCGTGGGTAGCAATAGCAGCATGACGTAAGGATTCAACTACGGAGAGGTAGGCATCACTTAACCGGACATACTTACCAACAATGGCAATTTCGACGCTGTATTTAGGAGTATACATTCGTTCTACCATAGTTTCCCATTCTTGTAAATTGGGTTGACGTTGTTCCATTTGCAACAAATCAAGAACTTGTTCTGCTAGTCCTTCCCGTTCTAAAATTACTGGTACTTCATAGATACTACGAGCGTCTGGGGCTGGAATTACGCATTCTACAGCTACGTCGCAAAATTCTGATAACTTTTGTTTCAAACCTACAGGAATAGGGCGATCGCTGCGACATACTAGAATATCTGGTTGAATGCCAATTGATCTCAATTCCTTAACAGAGTGCTGAGTGGGTTTGGTTTTCATTTCCCCTGCTGAAGCAATCCAAGGCAATAGAGTAACGTGCATATATAGAACATTGCGCCGCCCAACTTCCTTGCGTAATTGACGAATTGCTTCTAAAAACGGTAGTGATTCAATATCACCCACCGTACCGCCAATTTCTGTAATTACCGCAGCAGGATTAGTTTCTTTAGCAACTCTAACAATTCGGTCTTTAATTTCATTAGTAATGTGAGGAATTACTTGAACAGTGCCGCCATTATAGTCTCCTCGGCGTTCCTTATTAATAACTGACTGATAAATCAAGCCAGTAGTAACACTGTTTAGACGAGACATGGATGTATCCGTAAATCGTTCATAATGTCCCAAATCTAAATCCGTTTCTGCACCGTCTTGGGTAACAAAAACTTCCCCATGCTGAAAAGGACTCATTGTGCCTGGATCAACGTTAATATAGGGGTCAAGTTTGAGAATAGAAACAGAATAATCTCGAGATTTGAGTAAACGACCCAGACTTGCTGCTACAATGCCTTTACCAATACTGGAAACAACGCCTCCAGTCACAAAGATAAACTTAGTCATAGTATTTTCAATTGCTAGTAACTTGTAAAAATAGATTTTCGTCCCTAGTGAGAATTTGTGTAGACGATTTTAGAAGCTTGTATGCGGGATGAATTGATGTTTTATTTCATCTTCCCCATTTTGCCACAGTTCCTACTCCAAAAACCCTTGTATCGTCCATGAAAAAACTTTTAGGATTAGTATTATTTAATTTTTTAGTCACATTTACCTCCTGGGTTGCATTAGCGCGAGAATCACTTTTAGTAGTTTTTCCCCCCACAAACCACCAAACCAGCACAGAAAAAATATTTTTTATTGGTACTGCACCGCCGACAGGACAAGTTTTAATTAATGGTAAAGTGATTAAACGTAGTCAAGCTGGGCATTTTTCCCCCAGTTTTCCCTTGCAATTAGGAGAAAATATATTTAAAATCCGTTACCAAAATCAAGAACGAGAGATTAAAATTAACAGGATATCTACTCAACCGGAGTTACCCCAAGGTTTAGGCTTTGCCAAAAACTCCTTGAGTCCTAGGGTAGATATTACCAGATTACCAGGGGAATTAATCTGTTTCAGTGCAATTGCGCCGCCTCAAGCCACTGTCTGGGTTAATTTAGTTAACCAAAATATTGCTCTTTTACCCCAACCATCATTTACACAATTACCTCCTAATGCCAGTATTTTAACAGGTTTAAATCAGCCTCATTATTCTAGTCTTAGTAAGTACCAAGGTTGTACAGCAGTCACAAATGTTGCTGACTTAGGGAAACCAGAATTTAATTTACAACTGAATGATCAAAGAATAACTCAAACTGGGTTAGGAAAAATCGCAATTCTGTCCCCAACACAGTTAGCAGTTGCAGAAATTACATCAGAATCTGGCGTTACTCGCACAGGACCAAGTACAGATTATTCTCGAATGACACCCTTACCAAAGGGTACTATGGCAACAATAACAGGTAAAGAAGGTGAATGGCTGCGCTTAGACTATGGTGCTTGGATTAATAGCAAAGAGACTAAAATTATAACAGGTGCAGTTGCCCCACAAACAGTGATTCGCAGTGTGGGCTATCGGCAATTACATACAGCCACAGAGGTGATTTTTCCCTTAGAAACTCCTGTTCCTGTGACTGTAGAACAGGGAAATAATTTTTTCACTCTCACTCTTTACAATACCACAGCCCAAACAGACACAATTCGCCTAGATGATAACCCCCTAATTTCTCGTCTAGATTGGCAGCAAGTAAGCCCTCAACAGGTGAAATATACCTTTAACCTCAAAAATCTCCAACAGTGGGGCTATAAGCTGAGATATGACAATACAACTTTAGTGTTAACTTTGCGTCATCCCCCCCATTTTTCCCAGAGAAAATATCGACCTTTATCTGGGATTAAAATCTTACTCGATCCTGGCCATGGTGGTAAAGAATCTGGTGCTAGTGGACCGACTGGGTATTTAGAAAAAGATGTGAATTTGGTAATTTCTAAATTGCTACGGGATGAATTGGTAAAGCGCGGTGCTAAAGTGGTAATGACCAGAGAAGATGATCGAGACCTATCTTTGGTGGAACGTCAGGTAATTATTAATACAGAAGAACCAGCGATCGCTCTTTCCATCCATCATAACTCTTTACCGGATAATGGTGATGCAGAAAATACTAAAGGATTTGGTACTTTTTGGTATCATCCCCAGTCCCACAGCATGGCAGTATTTCTACAAAATTACGTAGTTACAAATCTCCGTAAACCTAACTATGGTGTATTTTGGAACAATTTAGCCTTGACTCGTCCTAGTGTCACACCTGCGGTATTATTGGAATTGGGTTTTATGAGTAATCCCTATGAATTTGAGGAGATAGTGAATCCCCAAGCACAGCGGAAAATGGCGAGTACCTTAGCTGACGGGATAACTAAGTGGTTTCAAGGCATTTATCTAACCACAGAGGCACAGAGAACACGGAGGTAAGAGGTAAAATGGTCTGGTTTGGCTAAATGTCAAAATGTCACCAAAGCAGCTTTGACATTGATACAGGGGTTTCCGCTCTTATGAGGTACATATTACGCCCCCTCTCGAAGAGCGGGGAGGGGGTTGGGGTTGGGGTGACTTTGTACCTCATAACATCGGTAAGTGCTGTATTTACAGCAAGTAGCTTTGAGTGAGGTACACCTTGTGCGGGCAAGATGCCCGCACCACAAGAGTTTTATCATTAATATCTGTACTTCATAATACCGGTAAATGCTGTATCTCTTTGAAAAACGTAGTTTCTGACTTCTGGAGGTATGGGAATGGGTGCGGAATGTGGGTTATATTGATTGACAAAATTCTTGAAAATCTTGGTTGACTTTTTGAGAGTAGTAAACCGCATATTCTAAAACAGAATTATGCCATTGGGAAGATTGACCAAAATTAATTAATTCATCAGTAATTGCAGAACCTTGTCTCCCTCCACTGCGTAATTGGTCCCAAGCTGTCACTTCAGCCATTGTTTCAATCAACTTTTCTAAACGTCCTAATTTTCCATTCCAAGCTTGTAGACTTACTGCGTCTTCTTCTGGTTGTAATTCTCGTAAAAGATAGGATTTATCACCATCATTTATTGCTTCTAATAATGCTGGAGAAGTTCCTTGTAAACGTTGTTGAATAGCGACAACTCTTGTAGCTGAATTTTCCCATTCTGGCTGGGAAACTGGTAAATAAGGTTGTAAAGAACTGGACTGAATTTCTTTAAAATCCAGTAAATAATTTTCATCAGGAGAACCATTACCTTCTACCAAAATGATATAACGTTCCAAACCTAAACTACCATTACCAGCGATGCGTTTTTGAATATCTAGAACTTGATAAAAATCGGCGTTTTGATTGGTAGTATGATGCCAATTTTTAATTAATTTTTCGACATTTTTTTGTTCAGCTTCTGTTGCTGGAATAATCCGCTTATGATCAACAATTAACCGCCGTTGACCTTTTTTTTCTTGAGTACGTTTATTCAAAAAATCAGCACGATTTCGTTTTTTCAAACTTTCTAATAGATCCTTAACTAAACGTTTAGCAGTTTCTCTTTCTACGGTTTTAGCTTTTCCCTTGGACAAGGCTTGTGCATAAGCTTTGAGATAAAGTTCACTTAAATTTAGAGATTCTTTTTCATCTACTCCCAAAGCATGAGAACCTACAATAATACTCGTAATAAATCTCACTATTTCCCAAGTACAAGGTGCAATAACGGCTTCATCAAAATCATTAATATCAAAATAAACTAAGCGATTATTACCTTTATAACTACCGAAATTTTCTAAATGTAAGTCTCCACAAATCCAAGTTAAAGGTGCTAAATTCATCCCGGAATTTTCAGAAAGGTCTTCATAAAATAAATGACAAGTTCCGCGAAAGAAATAAAATGGATCAGTAGCGAGTTTCTTGTATTTTAACTTTAAAAATTCTGGGTTGCGTCCGTTATTGAATTTTTCGATTCTGGTTTTGATGTTGTTTGACATAGATTTATATTGTCTGAATCAGGATATCTAGGATTTACAGGATGTGGTTTGGTGTTTATATTTTTATTTTTCAACACCTTCACCAATTATACTAATAAGTATATCATTAGTTATTGATTGTAACATAAATTTACATTTTATAAAAGACAATTGAGACGATGAGAAATCGCGTCTAAACAAACAAAGTCCACCTGCGTGGACTAATTTATTTATGATGTAGCTTCGTTATATCTACGTCGTACTTCATCAAGGGGTGATTCTGGTTCGTCAGGACAAAATTCTAGACAAACTTTCATTCTTAATTTTCCTTTTTGCCAATTTTTACTAGGTTTTAAAATCTGACAATCTACACCATTATTTATCCAATCATCAGGGTTTTTAACAGATGGTAGAACACGACTCTTTATATGTTCTAGTTCATGGTTTAAATGCTTTAAACTACCGTTATCTAAGATTACTTTTGATAAAGCTATATCTAATTGACTGGCTTTAAAAATATAACCATCAAAATCAATCACAACATCACTTTGTTCAGAACTTATAATTTCAAAATTATCTTCCATTTCTTTCTTCCCCTGTGTTCTCTGTGCGAAACCTCAAAATTAGGTGAACACAGAAAAACCCTGCATTCACCAAAAACATTATACTTCTTCTTCACCAATTATCGGCAGTAAATGTTCATATAACTGCATAGCTTGTAAACAGCCATTAATTCCTGCAACTGCTGTATTATATGCCGCAATTTTTCCCTCAACCTGACTTAACAAACGTTGATTATTGGCAATTTTTTCCCCTGCTTCCTGTTGCAATGTTGTCTCTAAATAAGCCCGCGCTTGGGGATATTGTTGTAATATCTCATCTGCTTGTTTTTCCCCCATTGGTAATAACTGAGTTTTAATAGTTTGGTTGATAGTTTGACGGAAAGATTGACGAATAGTATGGGAAACTTTCGGTTCAAAATCTAACTTTAATAATTGTCTAATTGCAGGTTCAGCCTCAACTATACTTTCTGCATCATAGGCTTGGGAAGTTTGTTCTAACACTTGTCGAAATTGATAGATAGAAAAAGTTCCTTCATTATAAAATCTGGGGCTTTCTCTGACAAAGCGATCGCATTCTACCCTAGCACTATTTACTAAAGTTTGAGAAATTACTTTTTCTATTTCTTTTACCTGTGATTCAATTCCTCCATCATTACCCAATAAGCGATACAATTGACGATAATATTCTGATTTTCTAATTTTTGCCATTAATTGTTGGAATAGATTACTAATTACTTGTTGACAAGATTCTATTAGAATATCTTCCAACTGATTTGACAGGTAATAAAAAGCCTCTACTAAAATAGCTAATAAGGGTGCGGTTGCGTTTCTAGGATGACTTAAAGTTGCACGTCGGTAAGCTTCTGCAACGGAAAAGGTATCTAGTAATTCATCCAGACGACGAACCATGCGTGATTGTAATTGTCGAAAATCTGTTTCAAATTGTTCACAATTATTGTTAATAATTTTGTTGACTTCATCATGAATATGCTGATCAAATTCTTTGCCAATTTGTTGGAGTTGCTGATTTAATTTTTGCAACTCATATTCTTTCATACTTTCGATTTCTCGCGGTTGACTATCTAATTCTCGTTGTTGATTTTGATAGTATTTTTTGAGTTTAATGCAAATATCTCCTAAATCGTCTGCAAGGTTTTTAAATAACTGTGGACGTTTTTCTTCTGTGAGATAGCGAGTAATTGAAGTGCGAAATTCTTCAATTCCACTATCTTGAATGAGTTGGTTAATTAATGGTGTTCCCTGTTCGCTTAAAATTCTCACATAGTTGCTATTAGAAGTTTCATAACCATGGAGAGAAATTCTAAATTGACTGGGAGAAAGTTTACCTGAACTAACACAATAATCATTAAAAGCGTAGACAAATTGTGGTGTTTCTTCTTTCTCGTCTAAACCTTTAACACTTTCTGCAAAAATCGAATCTAATCCAAATCTATCCTGTGTGCTTGTTTTTTTCAGTTGACTTCCGTAAAATCCTAACAAACCACTGGTTTTATAAACTCTGTTACTATCTCGAAATTGATTATTAATTAGATCTTCTAATCTTTCTCTGAGTGGGGGATTGTACCAAGTTTCATCAATGCGGTTAAAGATATAAAAAACTCTGTCTCTTATCCCTGCATTTTCCCGCATTGTTTCCAATAATTCGGTTTCTTCTTTGGTCATGTCTCCCGCTGACGCAGGTTTGAGAACACAAACTACTGCTGAGGTTTCTGAATCTTGAATTTTTCTATAAGTTAATACTGCATCTTTTGCTATTGGTGCATCAATTCCAGGAGTGTCTATAATGACATTACCATCTTCTAAAAGAGGATGATAACAATAGTATTCGATTTGTTTTAAAACCGCGCTATTACTACCTCTGCGTGCATATCCTGCGGCTTCTTTGAGGTTCGTAAAATTAAATTGTTCCATTGAATAGGTTGCATTATTAAAGCTGTTAATTCTTTCTTTGTTTGCAACAAATCCTTCTAATAGTAAAATCAATGCTTTTGCTTGTTTTGCACGTTCTGATTTACTTTCTCCTCCCTGTTGTTGAATAATCACTTGACAACCTTGATGTAATAAATCAATTACATCTTGTTCATTGATATTGTCTACAGTATTAAATCCTAATTGTTGACACAAAAACACCGCTTGTTCTTGAATTTCTGCTGCACTCAAAAAGGTTAAAACAACTCTTTCTGAGTCTGCTGGTGCATATTCAATTTTACATTCTGTACCTGTTGCGTGTCCTTCTGCACTATATAATAATTCTCTCTCTAATAGTGCATTAATTAACATTGATTTACCCGCACTAAAAGCACCAGCAAAGACAATTTCAAACTTAGGAGAAATGGCTTTATCTAAGGAAATTTGCACGGGTGTAATGTCTTGAGAACGTAAAGCTGTTTCTTGGTGTAAAAGTTGGAGAATAGATTCAACTTGTGCTTGTAATTGCTGACATTGAGGGATTAGACTTGACATAGAAAGTAGTAAACAACGTTTATCAGCATTGTAATACTATTTGTCGCAGTTTGGCTACATTTTCTATGAATCACAGTCATACAAAATTCTCAAGCTAGTTACTTAAATTGCAAAGTAATAGAGAATTTAGGACTAATAACTCAGCATTATCAGCAGACAATTCTAAATATTTATAATTTTTGTAATTTATATCATTACCTAAATCAATAAAGCCCAATTTTTTATAAAAATCTTCAGCTTTTTTCACAGAATGTAATCCTATTTTACCTGCAAATCCTAAATTCATACTAAATATAATTGCGAATGTTATCAGGTTTGTTCCTATTCCTTTGTACTTTGGTAAACTGTTAATTTCAATACGATTCCAAGGTGCTACAGTTAATATACTTACATAAACTAAATTTTCACCCAATTCTAATCTTGAACAATAACTAAGATGTAACCCAATTATACCTTGAGTAACTAATTTATATTCCAATACATAAAATTTTAAGTATGTTTTTGACTGTAAATACTTGCTAAAATCCAAATTTTTGTCCCAACAGTCATGGTTTTTAAGTTCAGGTTTCCAAGAAAGTTCTATTTCTTCAATATGCTTCTGAGATAAAGGTAAAATTTTCCCGTCAACATATTGATTGTTATAACACTGTAATATTTTCACATTTTCTTCTATCATTTTCACAATATTTCCTGCGGTATACTCATACTACTCCTAAAGCACCACGAGTCACACCTAATTGATTTTGTAATTTTAATTTCTGCCACAGTTGTGAACCTGTCATTTCCCCTTGCAGTAATTTTTGATAACTTTGTATCGTTTTTTGTACTTGTTCTGGTGTTTCGTTGACAAATTCAATGCGGAAGTGCTGTAAACCCCATTCTATCAACCGTTGTACATATTCCGCACCAGTCTGTGCTGTACTATTATATACTGTATTTCTACATCCTGCGTCTGCTTTGAGAATGTGTTCACTACCTACCCTGTCTCTAATTGTTACCGCTTGTGTTTCGCAAGGTCTACCGCAATTGGTATAATCTGTTCCTGTAGATAAAAAGGCACAAAATACACAATGTTCCATGTGAAACATGGGAATATGTTGATGTATTGTGACTTCAAAGTTTGACGCGGGATAATTGGTAATTAAATGTTCAAGTTGGTTAATATTTAAGTCGTAAGATGCTGTTAATCTTTCTAAATTAAAGCGGTTTTTAAAGTAATCTGCGGTTAAGGGATTAGCGATATTAAGAGAGAAATCACCAATACATCTTTCTGTGGTAAAATATTCTAATTGATCATAATTTCTGATTAAATAACCATCAGCTTGCGAAGCGTGAACTTGTTTTAAAATCCAGGTTTCTCCGGGTTTGGTTATGCGAGGTGGTGTAACGAAAATGCTGATTTCTGCTTGAGATTCTCGCACCATTTTTACCGCTGCTTTATAGTTGCGTGGATCTTCAAATTCACAATATATGGTTTTGATATTTGCTGTTAATACTGCTTTTAATTGTGCGATATTTCTGACTAAAACAATCAAGGTAGGAGACGCGGAAACATCTATAGATTTAGAAATAGTAGACTTACAAATAATTAAATCTTGCCATTTTGCGTGATGATTTAATTCCCAAAGTTTGGGTTTACTTCTTAATTCTTCTAATTTACTGACTATTTCCCGACGCATTCGGTTTAATTCACTCACGGGTAACATGATTTTACCCTGGAGATGATCTTTGAAATTATCTAAATGAAAAGGTGTATTTCCTAAGCGTCCAAATTGTTCTTTTAATCTTTCTTTAGAGAGAGGTTTTGTGTGTGCTTCGACTATGAATATTTCTGATTCTACCTGAACAATATTACCCAATTCATCACGACATATAGCTATTAATTTTTCTCCAATTTCTCCATATACTTCTATATTAATTGGTCTGGTAAATTGGGGATTTTCTCCGGTATAACTTTGACGAATTTGTTTATCTAATTCTGGGTCGTTGGTTTTCCAAACTTTATCACCTATATGGATATTATGGAAGTTTAAATCATTTCTCCCAAAAGTTAATATTACATCTTGACCATTGGGAATAACTGCATATATTCTTCCCCCTTCTTCTTTTCTTTCGGGGTGTCCACAATCAAAAACAATCCCATCTCCCGGTTTAACGGGTGCTGCTAATTTGACTGTTATTTCTGCATTTCTAATCCGAGTCACTTCTCCTAAATAAACACCCCGTTTTTTACCAAATCTTCCATGTACTAACTCTTGATTATTAATTCCCTCAAACCAACCTGTATATAGTCCGCGAGAAAATGCCATTTCTAAATTATATTGGTCTTTTTCTCTATGAGAAAATGTCTCTATGTTAGTTTTGATAATTTGATTTAAGGCTTGACGATAAACCCGAGTTACGTTAGCAACATATTCTGGTGTTTTTAAACGTCCTTCAATTTTTAAAGAAGTAATTCCAGATTGCACTAATTCTGGTAAAACTTCCAAACCTGCTAAATCTTGAGGACTTAATAAATATTTGCGATTATCTAAATTTACAACTTCTCCATTAGCAATTAAATCATAAGGCATTCTGCAAGCTTGAGCGCATTCTCCTCTATTTGCGGAACGTCCTCCTAATGCTTCGCTGGTTAAACATTGTCCAGAATATGCGACGCACAAAGCACCATGGACGAAAACTTCTAAGGGTAAAGCAGCGTTTTTTGATAATATTTGTGCTTGGATTTTATTAATTTCTAAAATTGAACATTCCCGCGCTAAAACTACTAGTTGACAACCCAAGGTTTTAGCGAATTGTACCCCCGCAGCACTAGTTATAGTCATCTGCGTTGAAGCGTGAATGGGAAAGTCGGGAGAAAGATGACGAATTAAACGACAAATACCCACGTCCTGAACGATGACAGCATCTACACCGGCAGAAATGATAGTTTTGAGGTATTGCTGTGTTTCTGTTAGTTCCTGCGGAAAAATCAGGGTATTCAGAGTGATATAGCCTTTGACTCCCCGCAGGTGCAGAAATTCCATTAATTCCGGTAAATCTGCTGCTGTGAAATTTTCAGCCCGCATTCTCGCGTTAAATTTTTCTAAACCAAAATAAATCGCATCTGCACCATTTTCTACGGCTGCTTTCGCGCATTCCCAATTACCAGCGGGCGCTAAAAGTTCGGGGAGTTTAAGAATAGGGGTGGTACTGCCTGTCATTTTGGTTAAGTTAGGGTTATGTTGAGTTTATAGATTGTATCTAAATTGGCGGAAAGATGGTACATAACTAAATATTCATGAGAAACTTTACCACCTACTGGGGGTAGCGACAGGACGAGAATTTAGTACCGCAGGGTCAAATTCAAAAGTCACTTACTTGCCTTTTTTCTGTTTAATATTTGTCAAAGCAGTTTGATAATCTTGTCTATCTGGATGTAATTCTACCAACTTTTCTATCAAAGCGATCGCTCCTTGTTTATCTCCCAAGTTTAACCTCAGAATAGACAATTTTTCCAATGCTGTTTGATTATTAGGTTCACGCTGTAAAACCAATTCATAACCCTTAATTTGTTTCTGTAACTCGGTTTCCACTGATTTTACCACTGCTTGCTGAGGTTTTTCCCAAGTCTGTTGGAGAAAATTTACCCCCCCAAATAACATTGAACCAATAAATGAAACTAATCCAATATATGTAATAATTCTTTTCTTTCTCTCGATTTGTTTACCACGCTGAACTAAGTAGTCATGGGCCGATTTGGTCATATTAAAAACTGCTGTTGTCTAAATTCCAGCATTCCTCCTGTTTATTAGATTACCCACAATTTCCCCAAAAATATCATCCAATTTCAGATTTTAGATTTTGGATCTTCAATGGAAAATGACATCAATGTAAAATTAAGCCGCTACGAGGAGGAATAGTTAAATAAAGATGATCACATTTCCAGAAGATATCTCCATTCCCAAATAAAATTTTATGGGTGAGATTTTGCAAGTTACTACAATCTATGTTCACTGTTATAGATTCTGTTCCCACATTTACAGCAATAATAATTCTTTGATTTTCTAAGGTTCTTGCAAATATGTAAACTGTGTCTACTGCATAGAGAATTTGATAGTTACCAATTCGCAATGCTGGGTAATTATTGCGGAGATAAATTAATTGTTTGTGAGTATTTAAAATTCTCTCATTCCAGTTAGATTTTGATGGAAAAACACGACGACAATCAGGATCTTTTCCTCCAGCTAAACCTACTTCATCACCATAATAAATACTCGGCGCACCAGGAAAAGTAAATAATAACAAATTACATAATTCTACACTGGTTTCATCGTCATTAGCAATGGTAATTAATCTAGATGTATCATGACTACCAAGTAGGTTTAATTGGGTTAGTTGAATTTCCCAGGGATAAAGTTCTAAAAGGGATTGAATTTTAGTAGCATATTCACCCGCATCTAGGGCAGGATAGGGATAATAACTGTTATATTTAACTTCTTCTAAAACGATGCGATCGCCCACTACAAAAGCCAAGACAGCCTGATTAAATAAATAATTAAGTACCCCATCAAATTGTCTACCATCGAGCCATTCACGGGCATCTGACCAGACTTCACCTACAATATAAGCATCAGCATTAATACCTTTAACTCGTTGACGAAATTCCTGCCAAAAACCAGGGGTTTTAATCTCATAGGGTACATCTAAACGCCAACCATCAATACCAAATTCTAACCAATATTCAGCAATTTTCATGATATATTCCCTAAGGTCTGGATGATCATGATTAAAGGTTGGTAAAGAGCGAATACCAGCCCAAGAAACATAATTAGCCGGTAAATTACCATCATAGGGAGCAAGCGGCCAGTTTTCAATTTTAAACCAATTTACCCAAGGAGAATTAGAGCCATTTTCTAAAACATCATGGAAAAAGAAAAACCCCCGACTAGAATGATTAAAAACACCATCAAGGACAACTTTCATATTACGATTATGGGCAGCATCTAACAACTCTCTTAAAGCTTGATTTCCTCCCAACATAGGATCAACCTGATAATAATCATGGGTATGATAACGATGATTACTTGCAGATTGAAAAATGGGCGTAAAGTAAATAGCATTAACCCCTAAATCTTGGATATAATCTAATGATTCTAAAACTCCCCATAAGTCCCC
>JBJUHT010000093.1:0-5425 GCA_046070105.1 Dolichospermum sp. | reverse complement strand
TCTTTGAACGTTGCTTCAGAGCGAATTTTTATTACTCCCTATGTAGTAGATAATGAAGGAATAGCTAAAACTGCACAATTAACAAACCGTAACCAAATAAGAGCAGAATGGCAAGTTCCAATAGATGCGGTAGTTGTTGTTTTCTGTGCTAAGTTTATTCCACGCAAACGTCCGCAAGATTTGGTAAAAGCCTTTGCTCTAGCCAATGTTGCAAATAGTTACTTGGTATTAGTAGGAGATGGCCCATTAAAAGAGTCTCTCCAAGAGGAAGTTGAGCAACTAAGAATTGCCGAAAGGGTAAAATTTTTAGGTTTTGTTAAATATTCGCTCTTACCACAAGTGTATGCGAGTAGTGATTTGTTGGTTCATCCAGCCGAATGGGAACCCTATGGCTTACCCGTAAATGAAGCAATGGTTTGTGGTATTCCTGTTGTCGTAAGCGATCGCGTTGGTGCAAGGTATGATTTAGTACAAGAAAATTTAGCTGGATTCACTTACCCTAGTGGCGATGTAGAAGCTCTGGCATCAATCTTAAAGACAACATTAGGCAATCAAGAGACTCTAAAGCAGATGGGGAAAGCTGCTACTGAGAGGATGAAAACCTGGTCATTTCGTGAGAATGCTGAAGCTCATGTCGAGGCAGTCAAAAAGTTGATGATCGAGAAAAATAAGAAAGTCCACAAGTCCTAGATACTAATTTTACAGGTGTATTTTCTGGAAACTATTCTCTGTGCTACTGTGAATACACTCTGTTTAGCTTTAATATAATCAATTTTTAAGGAGGAGAACTTATGGAAACTGAATCCGTTTCTCATTGTCCTATCTGCAACTCAGATGGCTCAATTCTTCTGAAAGAATGTCATGATTCTATATGTGATATACCAGGAACTTGGTCTTTTAGAAAATGTAATCACTGTCAATCCCTTTGGATAGACCCACGGCCTACAAAAGAAATGATTCCATCTTTGTACCCTAAATATTACACACATACTCAACCATCAAATACATTTTTTCAAAACTCGGAAGGAATACTAAACCAGTTAAAGTTTTCAGCTAAATTAGGAATCTTAGAACACAGTTATCATTATCAAGGGTTAACTAACAGCGCACCTTTTGCAATTGGCAAAGTTTTTGGAAAAATTCTTAGCTTTTTTCCTATGGTCTCTAAATGGGCTGGGAAAACTGTTCGTTATGTGAATCATTACTCTCATGGAAAATTACTAGATGTTGGTTGTGGTAATGGTTCATTCCTCAATTTAATGAAAGATTTAGGTTGGCAAACCTTTGGAATAGAGCTTGATCCTGAAGCAGTAAAGGCTGCAAAATCTAACGAACTAAATGTTTTTCAGTGTAGTATTGAAGATTCTGATTTAGAGCCAGCAAGTTATGATGCTATAACAATGAATCATGTATTAGAGCATTGTGCTGATCCTAAACAAGCTATTACAAAACTGGCAGATTATTTAAAACCTAGTGGTTTGCTTGTAAGTATTTCCCCAAATCCTAGTGGAATAATTGCCCAATGGTTTGGAAGTGATTGGCGCGGTTTAGAACCTCCCCGTCATCTCGTTTTACCTAGTTCTAAGGGATATATTCTATTATTAGAAAATTTGGGATTTCAAGTCAAGGTTTGGACAAATAGTACATTTACCTTAACAAAATGGATGTGTTTTCAAAGTATGAGTATTCGTGAAACAGGTAATATTAATGGATATCAAAAATGGTTAATCCCAAAATTACTGGGAATACTTGCACAACTAATATCATTTATCTCAAATAATTCTGGTGAGGAGGTTATCTGTGTTGCAGTCAAAAAATAATGCTACTATTCCTGTATTTATTCTACACTGGAATCGTCCCGAAGAATGTCTGAAAACAATACATTCTTTTTTGGATCAGGATTTACCTCTTGAAGTTTCAGTTATTGATAATGCTTCAGATCCAAGTCAAATTGAAATTTTAATGAAACTGCTTCCCTCTACTGTGAAGTTAATCAAACTTGAGGAGAATAATGGCTGGGGCGGTGCTTTTAATGTTGTTCTTGCCCAATGGCTTACAGCCGAAAGCATTTTACCTTATTGTTTTGTAAGCGCCCATGATGCTCTTCCTCAAGATAACTGCTTGAAAATGCTAGTTGATAGCATGAAAAATGATCATAAGTTAGGTATAGTTTGCCCGGAATATGGTGATGGTTTCTTGCCCAAATTCTCACCACTTCGATGTTCATATTTTATTCCTATTAATCCAAAACTTCCTGGTACTGTTGAGGATATTGAAATCCCTCATGGTACATTAACACTATATCGAAAGAATTGTCTAGCTGAAATTGGACTTTTTGATACAAGATACTTTGCTTATGGTGATGAGTATGATCTAGGGCTACGTGCCAGAAGATATCATTGGAAGGTTGGTATGGTTTGGGGTGCAGTGGTGATCAATCCAGGTTCATGGACACCCAGCCCACTTAAACATTATTTAATTTCACGTAACTCACTCCTTTTAGCTCAAGTGCATGGTAGTTGGATTCAATCTTTATTAAGAGCTTTCTTTATGTTTTTTAACAGCTTGAAAAGCTTACTATTTCCTACTAGTTTTTCAACAGACAGATCATCAATAAAACCTATATTTTGGGCGCGATTAAAGGCTATTCGAGACTTCTTACTTGGACGTTATGGACTTGACCGTAATATAGCAAAATCTGAGGATTAGTAGATTAAAAAGTAATGAATTAATTAGGCTTCAGGGTGAAACTAAACAAGGAATCGTAATTGAAGATGATGTATGGATAGGTTGTGGTTGCAAGATTTTAGATGGTATTAATATTGGTAAAAGCTCAGTAATTGGTGCAGGTTCAGTATTAACGAAAGACGTTGAGCCATATTCTGTGGTAGTGGGAGTACCGGGGAAGGTGATTAAGAAAAGAGAATAATTTATTTTATTTCTACTGATTTGATTATTTATCAATAATACAATATATAACCATGAAAATACTCATATACTCACCCTTATTTTACCCCAGTATAGGCGGATTAGAAACAATTATTTCCACATTAGCCCATGAATTTATCTATCAAGGACATGAAGTTAAATTAATATCACAAACACCTGCCACAGATTCTAAAGAATTTCCCTTTGAAATTATTAGACAACCTAGCATAAAACAATTATTGCAACTTACCCATTGGTGTGAAATTTATTTCCAAGGTTGTGTGAGTTTAAAAGGTATTTGGCCTCTCATATTTGTCTATCGCCCTTTAGTAATATCTCACCATACATGGTATTGTCGTACTGATGGCAGTGAAAGCTGGCAAGATTATCTGAAAAAATTTATCACCCGTTTTGCAACTAATATTTCAGTTAGTCATGCTATAGCTAAACCTCTACCTGTACCATCTACTGTAATTCCTAATTCCTATCGAGGAGATATTTTCTATGAAATTCCAGAAATTCATCGTAACCAAGAGCTTGTATTTTTAGGACGGTTAGTTTCTGATAAAGGAGCTAACTTATTACTTGAGGCATTATCCCAGCTTAAATTAACAGGACTGACACCTAAGTTAACTATTATTGGTACTGGTCCTGAAGAATCTAAATTAATTCAGCAAGCCAAAGACTTAAAAATTAATGATCAAGTAACTTTTGCTGGGGTTAAACTGGAGCATGAACTCACAAAATTATTAAATGCTCATCAAATAATGGTTGTTCCATCTTTGTGGAATGAACCTTTTGGTATTGTAGCCTTAGAAGGTATTGCCTGTGGTTGTGTAGTTGTAGGTTCTGAAGGAGGCGGCTTAAAGGATGCCATTGGAACCTGTGGTGTAACATTTGCTAATGGCAATGTTGAGCAACTGACAAAAATCCTTTTTGATTTACTCACTCATCCTGAAAAACTCAAAACTTACAGAGAACAAGCTAAATTACACTTAGATAGTCACACCAGCAAAGCGGTTGCTAAAGCCTACCTTGATGTTCTACAGGATTCTATTAAATGAACCTACTCCTTCCTTTATTAGTTTTAATAGCTCTCACTTTCATAGTTTACCTATCATCACTCAATTGGCGGAAATCATTAAAATTTGCTCTTGTCATTGTTGTTTTAGAGGGCGCATTGAGAAAGTGGGTTTTACCCCAAGCCAGTGATATGATTTACTTTCTTAAAGATATCATCCTCTTAGGAGCTTATCTCAAATTTTACTCAAGTTCTGAGCCTAAATATCATAAAAAATCTGGTTTTTTCAGTATCACCTTATTCCTATGTACTGCTTGGTGTGCATTCCAAATATTTAATCCCAGCTTAGGTTCACCAATAGTCGGTTTATTTGGATTTAAGACATATTTATTTTATATTCCTCTAATGTGGATGTTACCCAGTTTATTTCAGACTCAGGAAGAACTATATCAGTTTTTACGTAATTATTTGTTATTAGTAATTCCCGTAGCTATTTTAGCTATAGCTCAATTTTTTAGTCCTACTGATAGTCCTCTTAATGTCTACGCCGCTGGTGCGGTAAAACAAATTGCTACGGCTGGTGAAAATGTGAGAGTAACAGGGACATTTCCTTACATTGCTGGCTATTCAACTTATATGTCTTTCTGTTTTACTGTGCTGATACCAATATTATCCCTAAACCAGCCTAAAATCTGGCGGATTATAACTTTTATAGAAGCATTTTTAGTAGTTGGTACGAGTTTTATGTCAGGTGCGCGTGGGTTAGTGTTGTTTGAAACTTTACTTTTAGTAGGATATTTCTCCTTGCTATGGTTAACTAAAATGTCATCTGCTATAAATACTACTAAAAAGTTTATTTTACCAATACTTTTAATTTCGGCTGTCGTCCCAGTTTTTTTCCGGAAAGGTATAGAAGCATTTTTCACCCGTGCAACTACTGCTTCAGATTCTGGTAACTTTTCAGAACGGGTTTTTTCCGCTTTTAGAGAGCCTGTAGCCGCTATGCAATTTAAGGGATTTGATAGTTATGGTATCGGTGCAACTCATCCAGCTATATTTACTTTACGTTCTGCTTTACAACTATATTCTGGTGAAGCCCTTCCACCTTCCGAGGGTGAATTGGCAAGAGTTGTGTTAGAAATAGGCCTTTTTGGTTTTATTCTTTGGTATGCACTGCGTTTATACTTAATCTTTTCTTTGTTAGGTATTTTTCTCAAATTAAAATCTCCCTTTCTCCGCAATTTAGCTTTGGTAACTTTCTTATTCCACGCTATTAATTTTACAGGACAACTTGTATTTAATACTACTTTTGGAATTTACTACTGGTTTTTTGCCGGTTTTATCTTCTTGCTTCCACAATTAGAATATCAGCAATTATCATTATACCAAAACCAATCCCAGCAAAGCTATGTCTAAACCCAAAATTTCTTTAGCCCATCAAATTAACCCATCTTTTGCTCAAAATGCTGCTTTAGC
>JBJUHT010000092.1:0-15248 GCA_046070105.1 Dolichospermum sp. | reverse complement strand
CCGCGCCATTTTGGTTGTAGAAAAGACTACCACTACTAGAACTATAAACAATCAGTGCGTTACTAGTACCTACTAAGTCATCATCTTCCACGACAGCAAACTCATTTGCTACACTGAACCCCTCACCAACAACACTGGTAAGAGACGCAAATACAGACTTACTTAACGAGATTTGGTCATTACCAGCAGTAAAGTCCGAGATGGTATCTAAACCTTGACTAGCGGCAGTGAACACAGTATTTCCCTCAAAGCTGAAGACATCATTACCAACACCACCAGTCAGAATGTCATTACCAGCACCACCAACTAGAGTGTCATTACCAGCACCACCAGTCAGAGCATCATTACCAGCACCACCAACCAAGCGGTTATCTAGGTTATTACCGATAATTCTGTCTGCTTTAGCACCAGCAATTACGTTTTCGATTTGGCTGGCAGCAGTTGTTAATGTCAATTTTGAACCATTGGTGGACAGGGTTTGAGTAGTAGTAATACTGAGATTGAGGCGAATGGCTGCGGTGCTTGGTGTAAAATCAATGGTATCTTGACCACCTCCTACTGTTTCCGTAATGGTATCATTACCCAGACTAGTGGTGGTGATAGAGAACAGATAAGTATCATTACCAGCACCACCAATGAGAGTATCATTACCTAAACCACCATTGAGGGTATTATTACCACTATTACCAGCAATAGTATTAGCTAAACTATTACCAGTGCCGTTGATAGCCGCAATTCCAGTCAGAGTCAGGTTTTCTAAATTGTTACTCAGGGTGTAAGTGACAGATGATTGGACTAAATCCGTACCTTGATTAGCTGCTTCTGTGACTACATCACCTATGCTGTCAATAATGTAAATGTCGTTACCAATACCACCAATCAAAGTGTCATTACCAGCACTACCATCAAGGGTGTTATTGCCACTGTTACCTTTGATAGTATTATTCAGGCTATTTCCAGTGCCGTTAATAGCTGTAATTCCAGTGAGGGTGAGGTTTTCTAAATTGCTGCCTAGATTGTAAGTAACAGATGATATCACCGTATCTGTACCTTCACTGAGGTTTTCAATGATAGTATCAGTGTTTGTATCTATCATGTATGTATCATTTTCTGTACCACCAATCAGGATATCTACTCCTGCACCACCATTCAGGGTATCGTTGCCAGCTTTACCGTCAATATAATCATTACCTGTTGTGCCCAGAAGATTATTGTTATTAGCATTACCAACGATTTCGTTGAGGTCATTAACATTGATAGTCAAAGCCTTCTCGAAAGTCAGACCACCATTATCAGTGGTTTTCACCCGGATATTGTAACTAGATTTGGTTTCAAAATCTGGGGAAACGTTAATTTGTAGTTGATTGCCAATAATGGTGAAGGAACTGTTATCAATTGAACCTGTACCACTGACTAAACTATAGGTGAAAGTGTCATCTGTATTTACATCTGTGCTAGAGAATGTACCAATGATTGTGTTAACGACAACATTCTCATTGACGTTGGTAGCACTTAATGACAAATCTGTGGGAGCTTGGTTGAGATCAATATTGATTTCAAATATGGCAACGGTTTTACTAACTTCGTTAGCAGTGACTAACAGAGGTTTCCCGGTGGGACTGTCTGCGGCAGAAATAAATGTTACTCCTTCAACAGCAACATCTTCTGGTGTGTTGATATATTGGACAAATGTTGGCTGAGTAGGATTGCTGATATCATAAACTATCACATCCCCAGTGCGCTCTAAACCAATAAAGGCATAGGTAAGACCATTGATAACTCCCACAGTCACACCTTCGGGTTCTGGTCCTTTGTTATCGCTGCGAGTGTCAAAGCCTGTGGCTGTACCCTCAGAGTTAAATAAAGTGGGGATTTTGGTTGCGGTGATTTGTTCTAATTGATCACCGCTATCAAATACTTGAGTGCCATTACTATTCCAAATAGAGAAGGAACGCGCCCCAAACACCTCAATACGTTCAAATTCTGCATCTGCATCTGTGTTACCTGTGGCATTGGTGACTTGTAACCTTCCCAAATTAGTGTTTTGTTTCAAGTTTGTGGCATTAGGGAAAACTACTGGATCTAAAACATAACTGGAACTACCAACGCGAATTTCTTCGTTAAAACCAGTGTAGTTACGGGCATCACCTTCGTTAGCGGTGATATAGTAGGTTTGGCCGTTAGCAGTGAAAGAGGCGATCGCATCTGGTTGATATAATCCAAATACAGGCCAATTTTGAATATTAATCCCACCATCTTGATCACTAGGATCTATACCATTGCCGGGGAGACTGTGATCTTTCATGCCCAGGGGAATAATTTGGGTAATTGTAGCGGTGGCAATATCCAGAATAGCAACGGCATTATTTTCTTGCAATGTGATCCGCGCTGTCAACCCATCAGGTGCTACTGCAATATATTCTGGTTCTAAATCCTGGGCAACTGTGGCATTAGGTGCAAAAATTCTCACACCAGATGCTTTTAAGGATGCCATTTGACTATTAAAACTGGTGAAAGTAGCAGTTTCTACTGTAGCACTGGCAACACCACCAGCAATATTAATAATGCTTACAGAACCTTCTGGGTCAACTGAATTACCTTGGTTGTAGTTATTAGGTTCTCCTTCATTGGCCACCAATACCTTTGTACCGTCAGGGGTAAAGGTAAGCATATCTGGTAATGCACCCACATCTACCCCATTGATAAAACTACCATTACTAGCATTAAAAAAGGCGACTTTCCCCGTTTGTTGAGCATTAGTTGTAGTATTCTGTACGGCATAAGCCACAGCCACCACACCATTTTTCACTGCTACACTGTTGGGAATTAATACCGTACCCGCAGGAGGTGTAATGGTGGGTGTTAAAGTACCAGCGACAGTTAGAGAACCTGTATTATTGACAATATAAATGTCAATAGTATTACCAGCAACTACAAATAGTCGTTTGCTAACTGGGTCAAAAGCGGAAATTTCCGCCCCATTAGCACTGGTAATACCACCGACTTTGGTTAAAAAGCTGGAGTCGTTGTTGGTGATAGTAATGTTTTGGGAAGTTATCGCCCCTAAGGAAATGCCCGCAGATGGTGTACTAATTGTTAAAGTTGTGGTTTCTGTTCCTTCAACTATGGCATCATCAGCTACAATAAAGGACACGGAACCGGCAGTTTGTCCATTGGCAATAGTAATTGTGTTTTTACTGAGGTAATAATCACTGGCTGTAATTCCAGTTCCCGATACTCCTAAATTCACCGTTTGATCACCAGCAACAGCACTTGTGGCTGTTGCAGTAACGGTAATAATTGTTGTCCCTGCCTCTGTGCCAGTAGTGCTACTGACGGATAGATTGACTAGAGGTAAAGAATTGATACTACTAATATTAACCATCTGATTTTAAAGTAAATGTAATTTAATTTATCCACAGTTTAAATAAGTTCAGGTTAAAAAATGGTTAAACTTTAGATAGCAACAGGTTTCTATTCATCTTCAGGTTCTAGATCTTCTACTGTCAGTTCTTGATGGGGTACAGCAGCGATAATTGCGTCTATGACCTTAGATACTGGTAATATCTCTATACCAACATCAGAGAACTTTGTGCCTTTAGGAACTATAGCTCTTTTAAATCCCAATTTGGCAGCTTCTTTTAACCGTAGTTCCATTTGGGACACTGTTCGCACTTGTCCCCCTAATCCTACTTCTCCAATTAAGACTGTGCCAGGGTCTACTATTCTATCACGAAAACTAGCAACGATCGCTACGGCAATTCCTAAATCTACTGCTGGTTCTTCTACGTTTAATCCCCCGGCAGAGGCAACGTAGGAATCTAATTTGGACATGGGTACTCCCACCCGTTTTTCCAAGACGGCGAGTATCTGTACTAAGCGATTATAATCTATGCCTGTACCCGCCCGACGGGGAGATGGGTAACTGGTAGGACTAACTAAGGCCTGTAATTCTACTACTATGGGTCTTGTTCCTTCGCAAGCTACGACAATGGCCGTACCGGGAGCAGGATCATCACGATTACCTAAAAATAGTTCGGAAGGGTTATCAACCTCCTTTAATCCTTGAGACACCATTTCAAATATACCAATTTCGTGGGTTGCTCCGAAACGATTTTTTACAGTTCTTAATAATCTGTGGGAAGCAAAGCGATCGCCTTCAAAGTATAATACGGTATCAACTAAATGTTCTAATACCCTTGGACCTGCGATCGTCCCCTCCTTAGTCACATGACCGACAATTAACATAGTAATATCCTCATGTTTTGCCACTTTCATCAAAGCTGCGGTACATTCCCTGACTTGAGTAACTGAACCTGGTGCTGATGTCAAAGCTGGTAAAAATACTGTTTGGATACTATCTATTACAGCTACATTCGGTTTGAGGGAATCTATTTCTCGTAAAATTTCCTCTAAATCAGTTTCTGGCAATACATACAAATCTGCACCTATCCTATCAGGATCTAGGTTTTTTTCAGTATTTTTGACTACTTCGCTATCATCTTCTGTAACTACAGTCGGGGCTTTGGACATTCCCAACCGAGAAGCACGCAATTTTACCTGTTGTCCTGATTCTTCTCCAGTGACGTAAAGAATGCGGTATTTCAGAGCTAATTGATTAGATACTTGTAACAACAAAGTAGATTTACCGATACCAGGATCACCACCAATTAACACCATTGAGCCAGGAACTATCCCACCACCCAAAACTCGATCTAATTCCCCATAACCCGATTCCCAACGAGCAATTTGTCTATCACTAATTTGATCAAAAGTCAAGGCTGATCTAGCTTTAGCTGGTTTAGTATTAGACCTAACATTACCCTGGGTATTGTGCCAATTTCCCACCCCGCCCCGACTAGGTATATCTCCTATGAAAGAACTAATATTCTGTTCAACTAGAGAATCGTAAGTGTCGCAATTTGAACATTTTCCGAACCATTGGGAAAATTCTGCTGCACAATTACTACAAATATAAATGGTTTTTGCCTTAGCCATACTGAGATTTTATAAGCGTCTTAATTATTTTTTAATTCTCGGAAAAATCGGAAATTTGATCATAGGAATAATGAAAACATTTCTTTTCTCCGTCAGGTACAAGAGTAGGTTTGACCGCATTGGTGCTGATTTGAAATGGTATAGAGCTTTTTCGCAATCAATTGAGAGAATGATATCCTAATATTGTGATCTTAAAAATTAATCACGAAAAATTTTAGTTAAGGAGCATGACAAAACTTGGAAAGTCATAAAGAAAAAATCCTGGTGGTAGACGACGAAGCCAGTATTCGTCGGATTTTGGAAACACGCCTTTCCATGATTGGCTATGATGTGGTGACAGCAGGGGACGGTGAGGAAGCTCTAGAAATGTTTCGTAAGACCGAGCCAGACTTGGTAGTTTTAGATGTGATGATGCCAAAATTAGATGGTTATGGTGTTTGTCAAGAATTACGCAAGGAATCAGATGTCCCCATTATTATGCTCACTGCTTTGGGGGATGTAGCTGACCGCATTACTGGGTTGGAATTAGGTGCTGATGATTATGTGGTCAAGCCATTCTCACCCAAGGAATTAGAAGCGCGAATTCGTTCAGTTTTACGGCGGGTAGATAAAATAGGTGTAAATGGTATTCCTAGTTCTGGTGTTATCCATGTCAGTAATATCAGAATTGATACTAATAAGCGCCAAGTTTATAAGGGTGATGAGCGTATCCGCTTAACCGGTATGGAATTTAGTTTGTTAGAATTGTTGGTCGGTCGTTCTGGTGAACCTTTTTCCCGTTCGGAAATTCTCCAAGAGGTGTGGGGATATACTCCCGAACGTCATGTAGATACTCGCGTTGTGGATGTACATATTTCCCGTTTACGAGCTAAGTTAGAAGATGATCCTAGTAACCCGGAATTAATTATCACTGCTAGGGGAACTGGTTATCTTTTCCAACGCATACTCGAACCTGGAGAAGAGTAGGACGAGTGGGAGGCTGGGGAAATGATTTTTTCTCATTTTTTCTCATACTCCGTACTCTGCACTGGATACTTGTGTATTTTGTAAGTTTTTTACTATTGTCTACCTTGTAGGTTTTTTAGTAATTTTTTGTACTTTTGGTTACTTGATGACTACCCCTGCTTATCATAGATTAATTTATTTGTCAATAGTATATCTGTTCTACTAGGTATGGAGATAATTTTTTCAAAAAAAATTTTCCCTAAATTTCTTACCAAAATGAATACTGATGTGTAAATTTGTGCATTTTATTTTCAGTATTGATTGCTGAAACAATTATTAATTAAGGATTTTGAAAACTCCCTGAATAGATAAAGACAAAATTGACAATATGAACCCAATTATGAAATTCTCAATAATTGTAGCAAATCGCCGAAAGTATTGCAAGTCCGTTCTCAAATAAAAATAATTCTCAATTAATTGTTAAGGAAATCTAAACTTCAATTATGATGAGTTATGAATATTAAAACTAATATCGTCTTTTCATAAGTTTTAATTATGATTTATTGTGAACGCAGAACCACGCGGTGATAATGGAAAAACTAACCTCAAAGTACGGGAACAGGAAAGAGGTTTTGGGTAACTTTACTTTTCGTTACTTATTTCGGTTTTTTCCGTTCACTTACTTATACGTTAAAGTATCTGTTAATCACTAATAACTAACTAATAAATAAGTAATGACTAAATCTGATCCTAATCGAATTTTGCGGCGTTTACCCTTAGTAGTTGGGGGTTTAGGTACTGTGTTGTTGTTGATAAATCGGTTGTTAACTCCACAACTAACAGATTCTCAAGCACGAGGGGATGTACTGGGAGTGATTTTAAGTGCGATATTAATTTTAACTGGTTTAATTTGGCAACAGGTACAACCAAAGACACCGGAGACAGTAGAATTAATTGGGGAAGAGGGATTTTTTTTACAAGGAGATTTATCAGAAACTGCCAAAACAGAACTAGCCTGGGCATCGCGGTTATTATTAACAAATACAGTCACGCGATCGCTGGTAGTGTATTATCAAGGTAAGGTTTTATTGCGTCGTGGTATATTAGCTCCCAAATCGGCAGTAGTACCAGGAACAATCTTAAAAAGGGTACTAGAAACACAAAAGCCAATTTATCTAGTAGCTTTGTATGTCTATCCTGGCAAAATCGAATTTGATTACTTGCCAGATAACACACAAGGTGTGATTTGTCAACCAATTGGTAAAGAAGGAGTTTTAATTTTAGGTGCAAATGCTCCCCGCAGTTACACAAAACAAGATGAAAACTGGATTGCAGGAATTGCCGATAAATTAGCTGTTACTCTGAGAGGATGTTTGTAAAGTCTAAATTAATGCTAATAATGCTAAAATAGAGAATTGGAAATTGCGCCTATATAAAGGAAACCTGTATAGTAGGAAATTTATTGGACATAAACAGGTATCTAAAATCAGGATCTACCGTACTTAGTATGCTAAATTGATGTTCCCCCTTACCCAATTAGTAATTTAGCATCACAAGTGCCGAAAAACCTAAAAGTAAATTTTACATAACTTGTTGTAACAGTTTGTTAAAACAGTCCAGAAAAATCAACCACTTTTACTATTTGTAGATGCTTCTTTTTTGCCTTTGCTAACTCCTAACCTTTAGTAATAGACTTTTTTAGCAATCCCTTTCTAAAAAAACTTAACCTATTTTTGTGGTAAAAATGGCTAATTCATGTACAATAGGAATCACCTGTGTTTAATCAAACTGTTACCTATAGAAAAAACAATCGTAGTGATAGTTTTTTTAGATGCCAGCCAGCAACAAAGTGAGACTATGTCAGACTTTGGTGCATAAACTGACTGAGGGATAACCACTCTCAGACTTCTAGTCAGAGCAATGTCTAGCTTTGGCTATAATTTACACACCAATTTCTAGTTTATTAAGTATTTGTATGAAAAGTGAATTTCCGTCCGAAATTAACCCTAATGAATTTGACCACGATGTGAATGAGCAAACAGCAGAGCAGTTTCAACAAGATCAAGCAAAAAACACTCCCAGAACCGAAGAAACTGACCAAGATAGGTTACAGACAGCGGAGATCAATATTGCAGCCTTATCAGATTTAACAAAGCAAATTGAATCTCTTAAAATACAACTAGAAGAACGTAGCGCTCAATATATGCGAATTGCGGCAGATTTTGAGAATTATCGTAAGCGTACCAGCAAAGAAAAAGAAGAAATAGATTTACAGGTCAAGAGAAATACAATTACAGAATTGTTGCCTATAGTTGATAACTTTGAGAGGGCTAGATCCTACCTCAAACCCCAAAGTGAAGGAGAGATGACAATTCATAAAAGTTATCAAGGAGTTTATAAACAATTAGTAGAGTGTCTAAAACGTTTAGGTGTAGCACCCATGCGTCCTGAAGGTCAGCAATTTGACCCGAATTTGCATGAAGCTGTGATGCGAGAAGCTACAGATGAACATCCAGAAGGAACAGTATTAGAAGAGTTAGTGCGCGGGTATTATTTTGGTGACCGAGTGCTGCGTCATGCAATGGTAAAAGTAGCTACTTCTAAAGAAGATGTATCTTCCTCCTTGGAGGATGATAACTAACAAAAATAAAATAACAATTATGGATCACTTTACATCCTAATAATAAACTGCCCCATAGGGGATTTTGTTAAGTAAAATAAGGGGTTGTTGCCAGAATTTGGACAAAAAGACTTGGAAAACACCCTCTTAAATTGAATCACTAAGCAAAGCAATGGCAAAAGTAATTGGTATAGATTTAGGCACTACTAATAGCTGTATGGCGGTATTAGAAGCAGGGAAACCGATAGTAATTGCCAATAACGAAGGTAGACGAACTACTGCTAGTGTAATAGGTTTTACTAAAGATGGAGAGCGTTTAATCGGAGCTATAGCTAAACGACAGATAATAACTAACGCAGAAAATACAGTTTACAGTATCAAAAGATTCATTGGTCGTCGTTGGCAAGAAACAGAATTAGAGCGTAGTTCTGTTGCTTACAATTGCGTCAAAGGTAGAGATGATACTGTAGATGTGCAAATTCGCAACCAGAAGTACACACCCCAGGAAATATCAGCCATAGTCTTGCAAAAACTCAAGGAAGATGCAGAAAAGTTATTAAATGACAAGATAGAAAAAGTAGTAATTACCGTACCAGCATATTTTACAGATGCCCAAAGACAAGCCACAAAAGATGCTGGTACTATTGCGGGCTTAGAAGTATTAAGAATTATTAACGAACCCACCGCAGCAGCCCTAGCTTTTGGTTTAGACAAACAAGATCACGAGGAGTTAATTTTAGTATTTGATTTAGGGGGGGGGACATTTGACGTATCTATACTCCAAATTGGGGGTGGAGTATTTGAAGTCAAGTCCACATCTGGTAATAATCACTTAGGAGGGGACGACTTTGATCATGTTATAGTCCAGTGGTTAGTGGAACAATTTCAAGCGGAAGAGAAAGTAGATATTACCCAAGATAAAATAGCAATGCAAAGAGTGCGGGAGGCGGCAGAGAAAGCCAAAATTGAACTATCCAACATGATAACCACCTCTATTAATTTACCATTTATCACTGCTGATGCCACAGGACCCAAGCACCTGGAAATAGCACTTAGTCGCGCTCAATTTGAAGAACTAACTAAACACTTAGTTGAGGGTACTATAGAACCAATTCTCCAAGCCCTGAAAAGTGCCGAACTCAGCCCAGAAAGCATAGATAGAGTTATCCTAGTCGGTGGTTCTACTCGTATTCCCGCTGTGCAAGAGGCATTAATTAAGTTTTTCAATGGTAAAGCTCTAGATCGTTCCGTTAACCCAGATGAAGCAGTAGCGCTAGGTGCAGCTATTCAAGCAGGAATTTTGGCAGGAGAAATAACTAATCTATTGCTTTTAGATGTTACACCACTATCTTTAGGAATTGAAACATTAGGGGGGGTATTCACAAAAATTATTGAAAGTAATACTACCATTCCCACAAGCAAATCTCAAGTATTTTCCACAGTTGTTGATGGACAAAACTCCGTAGAGATTCATGTGCTGCAAGGGGAAAGGGCAATGGTAAAAGATAATAGAACCTTGGGTAAATTTTTTCTCAGTGGCATTCTTCCTGCTCCTCGTGGTATACCACAAATTGAAGTAGCTTTTGAGATTGATGTCAACGGTATTCTTAATGTTGCGGCACAAGACAAAGGTACAGGTAAAATACAGAGTATTCGCATTACTGATACAGGCAGCTTGAGTAGCAGTGAGGTTGAGCAAATGCGGAAAAAAGCGGAGTTATTTGCTCAAGAAGATCAAAAACATCAAGAATTGGTGGAAATCAAAAATCAAGCTGATAAATTGTTATTTAGTTACGCAGCAATATTACGAGACAATCACAATTTACTCAATGAGGAACTAATAAACCTAGCCAATGATCAGGTTAACCAACTAAAAATAGCGATAAACAATGCTGATATACCTATAACGGACTTAAAAGCACTTTTAGAGGATTTTCAGGGAACCCTCTTTGCTATTGGTACGGATATTTATCAACAGGCCAATAAAGAGTAGTAGCCCTGGGAGAAGAGTGTCATTCATTTAACTGTATTAGGAACGGACATAGCACAAATAACCAAAAAAGTATAGGTTGGGTTTTCCACATTTAATGGTACGGCTAGTCCCCATCATCTATGGGTGGGCTTTTCTACACCTGAATAGCACAATAATAAAAGGTTAATCAAAATAGCAGCAATAATTAACAATTAATGGTTAATAAATGCTATAATCCGATTAAGAATAAAAACTTGACTAACATTGTCCTATAGACAAAATAGGTCAAAAACCAAAACCAGATCATCATCCTGAGGTGCATTTGTACCTATAAGTCTGAAAAACTAGGTTTTTGTGTTTATGAGCAAACTTTAGCAAAAAAATAGCAATAAGATTAATTATTAACAAAAATTAAAGTGTCACCTTCAACCTACTAGCTACTATCCACGGCTTAAATCACAATATCGGTACTTTATAAACTTCAACCCTGCTATATGGCCCGAGACTATTATGAAACCCTGGGTGTCTCTCGTGACGCCGACAAAGAAGAGATTAAACAGGCTTACCGCCGCCTAGCCCGAAAATATCACCCAGACGTTAACAAAGAATCTGGGGCTGAGGAAAGATTTAAGGAAATTAACCGCGCTTATGAAGTGCTGTCAGAACCAGAAGTTCGCGCTCGTTATGACCGTTTTGGTGAAGCTGGCGTTTCTGGAGCGGCAGCATCTGGTGCTGGTTTTCAAGATGACATGAGTGGTTTTGCTGATATTTTTGAAAGCATTTTCAGCGGTTTTGGTGGCGGTCCAGGTGGACAAACTCAGCAGAAACGACGTAGCGGACCGGTGAGAGGTGATGATCTCCGCCTAGACCTGAAATTAGATTTTCGGGAAGCGATATTTGGTGGAGAAAAAGAAATCCGCATTTCGCATTTAGAAACCTGTGAAGTTTGTAATGGTTCGGGCGCTAAACCAGGAACTCGCCCCCGCACTTGTGGAACTTGTAGTGGTTCAGGTCAAGTTAGACGAGTCACAAGAACTCCATTTGGTAGCTTTACCCAAGTATCAACTTGTCCCACCTGTGATGGTACGGGAACGGTAGTTGAGGATAAATGTGATGCTTGTGGTGGTAAAGGCGCGAACCAGGTGACGAAGAAACTAAAAATCAATGTTCCCGCTGGGGTAGACAATGGCACACGTTTAAGGATTTCCCAAGAAGGAGATGCGGGTCAACGGGGAGGACTACCTGGTGATTTATATGTCTACTTATTTGTCAATGAAGATCAGGAATTTCATCGGGATGGAATTAATATTATCTCGGAAATTAAAATTAGCTACCTACAAGCAATTTTAGGTTGTCGTTTAGAGGTAAGTACGGTAGATGGTCCAGTGGAGTTGGTAATTCCCCCAGGAACTCAACCAAATACGGTGATGAAATTAGAAAATCGTGGTGTCCCCCGTTTAGGTAATCCTGTGAGTCGGGGTGATCAAATGTTGACGGTGTTAATTGATATTCCCACGAAGATCCTCCCGGAGGAACGGGAACTCCTGGAAAAACTGGCTAAAATTAAGGGGGATAGAACGGGTAAAGGTGGTTTGGAAGGATTCTTGGGGGGGTTGTTTAAGTCATGAGTGGTTCTTCTATATTAACACCTGACGCTCAACTCGATTTACGTGGTACTCCTTGTCCCATTAATTTTGTGCGGACAAAATTGTATTTGGAAAAAATGCCCCCTGGTGGTTTATTGGAAGTCTGGTTAGATGCGGGTGAACCTATAGAACAAGTTCCTGATAGTCTGACTATGGCTGGTTATTTTGTAGAAGAAATTACAGACTGTTCAGGCTATTTTTCCCTGGTTATTCGTCGTCCGGTTGTTACGGAATGACAAGGGAAATTGTTACTACTGGAAAGTTATTCGGTACGGTGTTGGCTGTACAGGCGAATTTTTACCGCGTGCAAATGGATGAGTCAGAAATAAGACCTGATCCTTTGATTCTTCTCTGTACGCGGAGAACACGCCTGAAAAAAATTGGTCAGCAGGTAATGGTGGGAGATCGTGTTATGGTTGAAGAACCAGATTGGATTGGGGGACGAGGGGCTGTGGCTGAGGTTTTACCCCGTCATAGTCAATTAAATCGCCCAGCGATCGCTAATGTCAATCAAATTCTGCTGGTGTTTGCTGTTGCTGATCCTCCCTTAGAACCTGTACAATTAAGTAGATTTTTAATCAAAGCTGAGTCTACAGGTGTCGATGTACTACTATGTTTAAATAAGTGTGATTTAATTTCTTCCCTGGAAAAACAACAAATTAATGATCGTCTCCTGGCTTGGGGCTATCAACCTTTATTTATTAGCGTTCAGAATTATATTAATATCAATCAAATAGCCACATATTTGCAGGATAAAATTACTGTGATTGCAGGTCCTTCGGGGGTGGGAAAGTCTAGTTTGATTAATAGTTTGATTCCTAATGCTAACCTGCGGGTAGGGGAGGTTTCCGGTAAATTAGCTCGTGGTCGTCATACCACTCGTCATGTAGAATTATTTGAAATGCCGGAGGGTGGTTTATTAGCAGATACTCCCGGTTTTAATCAACCTGATTTAGATTGTAGTCCTGAAGAACTAATTCACTATTTCCCAGAAGCCAGAAAACGTTTGGCTGTTGCCCATTGCCGCTTTAGCGATTGTGTACATAAAGATGAGCCTGACTGTGCTGTTAGTGGAGAATGGGAAAGATATCAGCATTATTTAGAATTTTTAGATGAGGTGATTTATCATCAAAGCAATATTAATCAACAAGCTGATCCAGAATCAAATCTGAAATTAATATCTAAAGGTAAAGGTCAGAGTCAATACGAACCCAAGCTGGAAAGTAAAAAATATCGCCGAATTTCTCGAAAAACCCAGTTACAGGACTTACAGAATTTGTATCAAGATAGTGAGGATTGACTAATTCAAAATTAGGCATTGCTGATTTTTGGGATGAAAAACAATTTTGCATATATTTAAAACCCTTGTAGAGACGTTCCATGGGTAGGGATTCTCGGCTCTACACACAAAAAACATCCCGCATTTATGCAACGCCCAAAATTAATTGTGCAATGTCTTTTTATTACCCAAAGCTTCATTAATAGCAGTTATTAATAACTCATTGAGAGGGATTCCCGCGGCTTTGGCCATAGATGAAATAACACTTTTAGGGGCAAAAGAACAATACAAACCAGCTTCTAAAAACCAAGGTTCTCCATTTGGATCAATGCGAAAATCAAATAAACTATAATGACGACATCCTAAAGCTTGATGACATTTTTTAGCTACTTCCTGAACCTTTTTGGTCATAGGGTCATTAGTATCTACAATCCAAGCTTTTATACCATCCTTAGCAGTCAAATATAAGTTGCCATCATCTCCTTGTTGGAGTTTATCAGCATAGTTGCGGATGGGTTTGTGAGAGTTTACTAAATACTCTTCTAGTGGTAAACCCACTAATTCCCCCTCTTTAACAATTATTCCACATCTGACTTCTCGACCGAGTTCGATATATTCTTCTACAATCACTTCCTCTGCATATTCAAACGCTATCTTTAAAGCAGCTTCATATTCACTCATATCTTTAACTAAAGCTACTCCTAAAGAATTGTCGGAACTTGCAGGTTTAACGACTGCTGGAGGTTTAATTGTGGGAATGTCTCCAGAACGCAGAATTTTTCCATGAGGTACTTTTACCCCTGCTGCGGCGACAATGGCTTTTGCTCTGGCTTTGTGGGCTGTTATAGCCATGATATCTGGAGTATTACCTATGTAGGGAATCTTGAGTAGATCCAACAGGGAGCGGTAGTGAGTCATTCCCGGAATACAAAACATTTGTGGTAATACCAAGTCAATGTTTTGTGTTGTTAGAAACTCTATGGCTTCAAATAGTGGTATGGATTTGGTAACAGCAATATCTTCTGAACTCAGAGAGGGAGGAAATCGCCACAGACTATCAGGTGTGATGTATGCAATCTGAAAATCATAGAGTGATTTATCTGCTATTCCTGTCAAACAATCTTGAGCATAAAGACGCGATAAATTGCAGTAGAAATCATTATATGCAGACCCAACTAAATGAAGAATACGAAGTTTTGACATGATTTATTTTCCTTTGGATTAATTGGTTTATTTGTTGATAATATATAGCTAATAATAGATTTGTTTCTTGTTACTTCATTAGGATGTAATTATATCAAGTTCATCAAGAATGTTGCTATCTATATTAATGTCAAATTTTCGGGCGAAGTGAGCAGATGATGCCAGCAAATTTGGCAAATCTTCCATCAGCAATATCTTTGGATGACAGCCTCCGGCTGACCAATCAATATAGCGCCGACGGTCATTTTTGAGTTTGAGGTGAGGTGCATTCGCAAGTATGATTTGAAAATATGTTTCCTCTGAATGCTTGACCTTACGACAATGTAAAGTTAAGACGCTCCTCTGTTCGTGAAAATCAATAATATACTCAGCGGCTTTACGATTGGCACAAAACCATTGACTGCCACTAAAACAAGCAAGTTGTTTAGAATAGGGAAGGAAAGGTTTTGTTAATAAGGGATGTTCTAAGGATATTTGTATATTCAGTTGAGCAAAGTATTTGTTTGAATAATAAAAAGAAAATGATTTGGTACAGTATCGTTGATAGGAATTTTTCAGCCATAACATATTCGGTTCTAAATCATC
>JBJUHT010000091.1:0-9943 GCA_046070105.1 Dolichospermum sp. | reverse complement strand
CATTCTGATGGTAGTCAAGGACAATATCAAGGATATGTAGTCAGACGACGACTTTATTTAATCGGAGCTAGAACAAAGGGTGAATTAACTACAGAAGCGTCTAATTTTTTCGACTCTTTTAGAGTATATCCTAGTCGGATTATTAATGATAATTAGAATGATTAATCAAAAATTAAGAGTTTTCAACCCACCCCGGTGGGTTTTGTGGCTATACAGCGTTTTGGCGCTTGTGAGAGGAGTCAAAGTTGAATCATGAAACTCTTGTGGTGCAGACATCTTACCCGCTAGATATCTACCTTATAACACAAAGGAAGTGCTATAAACCCGATTTCTAAGTAGGTGAACAAAAAAAACCGACATAAGTAACAAAAAGTAAAGTTGCCGAAAACCTGTTCACTTAATAATTTTATTCACTGCTGGCTTTCGGACGATGATATCAGTATTCATCAATTTATCCCAAAAACGAAAATATAAACCATAATTACAATTAAACTTATGATGATGAAGAGTATGGTGGGTTGGTGTAATCCAATTTTTACCCCAAAAACCACTCATCCAAGAACGGGGATAAACTTCATAACCAGCATGATTGACAACACCAAATATGGTCATTAAAGTTAATATTAAAAGTAACATACTAATGTGAATGGGAATAATCAAAACTAGAATAGGAATAATAATTGCTTGAATAACACTCTCAAAAGGATCAAAAGAAAAAGATGTCCAGGGTGTAGGATTAATAGATTCGTGATGTATTTGATGATAACGACGATATATATTAGGAATGTGTAACCAGCGGTGCGTCCAGTAAAAATAAGTATCGTGAAGAAATAAATAAATAAACAAACTCAAAGGTAAATATACTAAACTATATTCCAGAGGATTAAAATAAACTTTTGTATTTCCTGAGACAATTAGAGTCATCATTAAAGCACTGGGTACGGAAAAAATCAAACAAGATAAAAGTGACCATTTAATTTCGCTGTTGATTTTACTTTTACCTCCGTCAAAATCATGAAGACGACGACTCTCCCAAGACTTTGGACGACGAACCCAAAGCAACCAATAGAGAAACGAGGACACAACTAGGTATCGTATTGAAAGCACAAAAAACATGAACAAAATCGAGATAGCAAATTGTGTCAAGCTAGGAAGCATAGGGAGTAGGATATTATAAAATAATGGCTAAGATATAATATACATCCAATTTTACCTCTTACAGCAAATTGTCATCAAACCCGGAACAAGAACCCCACCCCAACCCCCTCCAATATCAAAAGTTTATCCTTTTCTTCCCCCCGCAGCGGGGGGATTGAGGGGGGTGCGAGGAGGGGGCTAAGATATAGCTTATATGATTGGAAATCGCTGTAATAAACACAACTGCATTTATTTCTAAGGGTGAGGTGTGATAGTTAATATTGTTAGTTCAGATTGATCTGGTCCATAATACCAAAATATTCTATAAGCAACTGGAGTGTTATTTTCTACATAAGCTTCAAAAATTTTTTCTTTATTTGGACCTTCTAAAGAATTATATTCATGAGTCTTAAGACTGGGGTGACGTAAGTTTGTTTCCATTAATCCTAAAGTTTTGAGGACTTTTTTATATTTTTTTGGGTCATTTATTTCCAATGTTTTTAGTGCGTTTGTAGCTTGAATTGAGAATTTTAATTTGTACAGCACCGTGAATTCACTACCAAATTATAAACACTGTTCTTTTAAAGATTAAAACAAATTCTAGGGGGTAATTATCAAACCATAAGTCCCCAAAAATGCTTGAATACAAGAAATTTAGGGACTTTATTGAATTTATGATCACATACATGACTATTACTTACTCGTCAATGTCTAAATCTGCATATTCAGCAAAAGAACCTAAATCATTTAATTCTCCAGCAGCAGCTTCTTGTATACCCTTTTGCAGAGAAGCCATAGCTTCTGGATTTTTCCACAACCACAGTTCACGTTCTGAAATATTCACTACTGGATCTACTGGATCTAATAGTATTTGCCCAAATGGGTTCTTCATTACCCGATATTCTTTCGATTTCGCTTCAACAACTAATGTCAAACGTCCTCTTTTGTCAGAGGTAGCAGATTCTTTAGTCTGTTGGAAGTTTTGATATGAGATTGGGTCTTTTGTATACACTTTAATTCACCTTTTAATAGCTTTCATACAAATTCAGTAGCTGCGAAAGAACACACTGCTTTTGCTAAAAACACTAATCAACAACAAAATCTGAAAAAGGAAAAGTTGCAGACGGATATTTTTGCCAGCAAAGAAATAATGTTAAGAACATTGGCAAAAAACCTTATTGTTCAAAGTAAATTGCCTTTACTATCTGATGGTTTTAGGATAGCAATAAAATTCAAGATGGTCAAGTGGGTAATTGGGTAATTGGGCTATATGTAGTATCTGAAGTTACAGGTCAAAGTTATTAAGCTTGGCATTGAAAAAAATGTTACTTAAAATATTAACTTGATTTTAATCCCCTCAACTCAAGAGTTAAGGGGTTTTTGGGTAAAATTATTACAAAAACCAACCGTAGGAGTGTAAACCCTTACCTAAAAGATTGACACCCAAGTAACAAATCCAAACCACAACAAAACCAGCAGCGGCTAAAATTGCGGGTTTTTTACCTTGCCAACCGCGAGTTATTCTAGAATGTAGATAGGCTGCGAAAACTAACCAGGTAATTAGTGCCCAAGTTTCCTTGGGGTCCCAACTCCAGTAAGAACCCCAGGCTTCATTAGCCCAAACTCCACCAGCAATAATACCGATAGTCAAGAGGGGAAATCCTAAGCCAATAATACGGTAACTAATATTATCCAGGGTTTCAGCTAAACTTAGGCGTTGAGGTGAAAGATTTTCAGTAGTTTTACTGGAAGTAGTTGTAACTAAATCTAAAACAGCTGTGCCATTTCCGTTGTTATTGCTTTCCATGCGTGAAAAGCCATTAGTTTCCGCAGTGTTTGTAGATGTAATTAATTCATCTGCTTTGATTAATTTATAACCATTACTTCGATAACCGCCATTACCAACAGAACTACCTTGTAATTGGATATTTTGTCCACCAGTGACAATTAAAAAAGCGATCGCTAACAATGCCCCTACCATCAAAGCAGAATAGCTTAACATCATCACACTAACGTGCATCATCAGCCAATTAGATTTCAAGGCCGGGACTAAAGGCTCTGAAACCTGCATATTTGCTGGTAGAGTCAGAGTAGCAAAAGCCGTAATTCCCATAGCTACTGGTGCGGTGACAACACCAACCAAACGACTACGACTACTATTTTCAGCAATTAAATGTACAGCGGTAATTCCCCAGGTCAGGAAAAATAGAGACTCATAGAGATTACTGAGGGGAAAATAACCCGCTTCTATCCATCTAGCCCCCAATAAAGTAGCCATACACAAATTAGCAATGGCCATTCCAGCCGTCCCCAAAGCCGCTGTCAGCGATAAACTCGGAAAAGCCGCCCCCACCCAGTACACCAACATTGTACAGAATAAGACAGCAAAAGAGGCGTTATCTAGCCAGTTCTGGAGTACAACCAGATTCATAAACAATTCTCTCCAAATTCCCATTTCCTTGATCCTAACTGGTTTTGGAGATTAATCATTGCCAAGATTAACTTTCAAAATTCATAGCACCTAAACATTTAGTTAAAAACCCAGATGTGTAGGGGTTTAGCAGTGCTAAATCCCTACTATAGAATCACAGAATTAAGTATTTTTGAATATAACTCCGTCCATAACCTGACTAAACTGGTCTACATTTAGATATAATTTAGGAGAGCAAAAGTATTGAGTTTTATTAAATAAATATTGCACAAATTACCTAAAGTTATGAAACAAAGGTTATTTAGTCAATGGTGCATAGGGTTGGTGCAAACCGTCACCCTAGCCTCCCTGACAGCATTAACAACCATTGCGACTACCAACCAACCCAGCCACGCTAAAGGTCATACCTTTTACTGTGGTAAGAGTAAAGGTATACCTGTTACCTTTGTCCGTACTCAAGATAGTAGAATTGATTTTGATCAGATCAATAGCTCTAGTGTGACTGTAAAGGGTGATATTCTATCTCAAGGTTTCTCTGAACCACCAAAGACGACAAAACAAAAAGTTGATGATCTCTTAGTTCAGGCTGCGGATAAGTATGAAATAGGAGATTATCGCGGGTCAATATTAGCTTATGACCAAGTAATTCGTCTTACTCCTAACTATGCTGATGCCTACTCTAACCGGGGACTTGTCCGTTATGAATTAGGAGATAAATTTCAAGCGATATCTGATTTTAAACAAGCTGCGAAATTATATCAACAACAAGGTGAAAATGAAGATTACCAAGATGCTTTGAATAGAATTAGGGAATTACAACCATAGTATTTTTGTCAGAATCAGGATATCCACCGATTTAAGGATTAACAGGATGTTTAATTGTAATTGAATGATGAGATTTTGATAATTTTCTATTATTCTCACAGTTACTTTCTTCTTTGCGTCTTTGCTCCTTTGCCACTTTGCGCGAAACATAACACACAGGAACACACAAAGAAGATGTTAATTTCATCCTGAAAATCCTGATTCTGACAAAACATATCATTGGTAGGAAATCTTGCTACTATAGAGTAAACATAGAGGTATGATTTATGCCTAACGTCGAAAAAATCAGTATTGCCCTGACCCCAGAAATGGCAGCTTTGGTTCGTGATGCCGTAAAATCTGGTGAATATGCCAGCAGCAGTGAAATTATCCGCGAAGCACTGCGAGACTGGAAATATAAACGGTTACTACAATCCCAAAATCTTGATGAAATACATCGTTTGTGGCAAGAAGGTATTAATAGCGGCGCTGGAAAATATGCAGATATAGAAGCTATTAAGCTAGAAGCACGTAAACGATTAGGTCAGATTTCATAAACGGGATATGTAACTAAATGACATATCTAATTCGTACCAATCAAGCAGAAGAGGACTTGATTGAAATATGGCTATATATTGCTACAGATAATCGAATCATAGCAGATCGAATACTTGACCAAATAGAAGCAAAGTGCCAAATGTTGGCTAAAAATCCTGGTATTGGCCAATCACGTCCTGATATTTCTCCAGAACTGCGTTATTTCCCTGTTGGAAACTACTTGATTCTTTACCGCGAAATCAAAGATGGTATAGAGATTGTGCGTGTTGTGCATGGTGCAAGATACTTACCTGATGTTTTTGGTTAGGAATACAGCACTTCCCGGTGTTATGAGGTACATATTTAGCGGGCAAGATGCCCGCACTACAAGAGTTTCATCATTCAACTTTGTACCTCATAAGAGCAGAAATCGCTGTAATTATTTCTATAAGATACCCAAATTTTAAAACAACTTAGGTATCTGAGATTATCAAGGTTTAGCATTGCTAGACCTCTACAAATCAATTTTACTTAATTTCCAATGATTTAATCATCATTTCTGCTGTTTCCACAAACTGATCATAATCATCTATTTTCGCAGTATAAGTAATCGTATAAGCCTGATCACCTCTTAAAGTCACAAACTGCATATTCTTTAAAATATCTTGACCATTTTTACCCGTAAAAACTAATTGACTAGCTTCTTTATTTGCCAAATTCGTTACACTTTTATCAACAATATTTGCACCTGATACAGTATTATTAATTTCCTGAATACTGGATTTTTGTAAATCATCTAATGTACCAGAAAACTTATCAACGCTAATTGTTACCTTTTCTTGAAAATTATCTTTATCACTTTGTTTAGGAGAGATAAAAGTCACAACTTCGGCTGTAATTGGGTTTTCTAAATCTTGTCTTTCCCAGGTTTTTGGATATTTTATCTTTATCCCATATTGAGAATTTTCATATCCATTCCAATCATCTTTTTTGGTAATAACTAAAATAGTTAAGCTGATAAATATTGTCATTACTAATCCCAGCAGCAACTTCCAACCTATAGGCTGTGGTAATAACTTTTTAACTGCTTGTAATGCTTCCTTTGCTGTAGGGTAACGGTTACGAAAATCATAACTTACCATTTTATCTAAAACTGTGGCTAGTTTGGGACTAACATTTGCATATTTACGCCAAATAATTTCCCCCGTCTTTACATCTTCTTCTAATTTATCAGGTAATAAACCTGTGATTGCTTGAATAGCAATTATTCCCACTGCATAAATATCACTACTCAATTGTGGTTTACCTCTTTGTTGCTCAAGTGACATATAACCATCAGTACCAATAATTACAGTAGAAGTAATTTGTCCCTGTTTATTAACTAGCTGTGTACGAACTTCTTTAACTGCACCAAAATCAATCAGGAAAATTTTATTATCTAAATGACGACGACGGATATTATCTGGTTTAATATCTCGGTGAATAACTTTGTATTTATGAACAAATTCTAATACTTCTAAAATTTCTATTAAGAGTTGAATAACATCAGCTTCACTCATCTTTTGACCTGATGTTAATTCATCACTCAAATCATTACCTTTTATATATTCTTGAATTATATAAAATTTCTGATATTCTTCTATGTGGGCTAAAAGTTGAGGAATTTGGTCATGCTTACCTAACGTTTCTAGCATTGCTGCTTCTTGGTCAAAAAGCCTTTTAAGTATTGTTAAAGTAGCCGGATCTGTACTGGCTGGTGTAAACTGCTTAACAACACAAAAAGGATTTCCTGGTCGTTTGGTGTCTTCTGCTAAAAAGGTAGTCCCAAATCCACCTTTTCCCAGATTTTGAATAATGTGATAACGCCCGTCTATAATTGTGCCTATCATTAGACTCACCCTTTAGTCAAAAAGTCATTTCCCCCCATTGAGAGTTGATTATGACACAAATTTGACATTAAAAGTCTATTAGTTTCTGCGACTGCTGTAGATGTATCCTGAATATCTGCTTTTGGGAATTAGTAATTGACAAAATTAACCTTCCAAATTCATCGGACCTAAGTATTTAGTCAAAAAAGGCGAAAAAACCTCATAAATCAAAGTTAGCGGTTTTCCATGATGCCAAAATAAATAATGACGACCCCAAAAAGGTCCTTTTTCTTGAAAACCTGTCTCTAACGCTTCTGAGTTACCATAATAAATACCTTGTACATCTCTATATAATTCAGTCCGTAACCGCGCTAAACTTGCCCAAATTGGTAAAGACTTGTTTTGTAAATATTCATCTACATGACTTGCTTCCCACCAAGAAGCAGCATAATATAAACGTTGACCAGAAGCAGTTCGCACCCACACCTGTCTTCTAATTCTTGGACTTGGTAGCATTTGCATCATAGCTGGTGCCTGGTCTGTGCTCATACCAATGGGTGACATATCAATCACATCTACCTCCGTTGGCTCACCAGTTAACAGTTGTACGTGTCGAGTCGGAGAACCATCACCTAAAAGCAGTAATTGCCACGCTGGGGCTAACTGGGTGTGAGGTAAACCTTGTTTAACAACTTCCTCCCCACCAGTCCAAATAGGAGTTAGACAATACCAAGGGTTAGGAAGGATTAAGTTATGTATCGGATTAAAAGTAGTAGTCAATTTTCTTTACAAAAGTTCATTTATCTATATACTATATACTATAGCTATCTAATTTGATTTATTCACACTTCTAATTCCTCTTTGCGCCTCCGCGCCTCTGCGTGAGACAAAAAATCCTTGATTTAGCCGAAAATTGCCGTAAAACTTGGAAACCAACTCCTAATATCATTTCTCTGACATTAAGAGTAGGTAAATTGCAAGTTAAAAATGCGGATGGCGAGACTCGAACTCGCAAGGGCTAGGCCCACACGCACCTCAAGCGTGCGCGTATACCAATTCCGCCACATCCGCAGGATTTCAACACAGATTACACTATAACATAAAAAATCCTCAAGTACGATATTTTTGCAAAATTTTGCAAATATTTTTTGAATGGGTATGAGACTGACAGAAATATGGTGACAGCAAAGGTGATATTAAAAAGTCTAGTCAAGAAAGAGGCTACATTATCCCATAGTCTGCTAAGAATGATGTTTGGGGATCTCCTGTCGGAATTTACAGTAATGCAATAGCTTTATGTCAACAGGATGGGAGAAAATGTGAATCTACCGATACTGATATCCTAACTAGAAAATGAAATTTGACAAAATATTAATTGCCAATCGAGGAGAAATCGCCCTTCGCATTCTCCGGGCTTGTGAAGAAATGGGAATTGCTACGGTTGCGGTTCATTCCACTGTTGACACAAACGCGCTCCACGTCCAACTTGCAGACGAAGCCGTTTGTATTGGTGAACCGGCCAGTAGTAAAAGTTATTTGAATATTCCCAATATTATTGCGGCTGCATTAACGCGTCATACCAGTGCTATTCATCCCGGCTATGGTTTTTTATCGGAAAATGCCAAATTTGCAGAAATTTGTGCAGACCATCATATTGCTTTTATTGGTCCTAGTCCCGAAGCTATTCGACTAATGGGGGATAAGTCTACCGCTAAAGAAACTATGCAAAAAGCCGGTGTACCTACAGTTCCCGGTAGTGAAGGGTTAGTAGAATCAGAAGCGGAAGGACTAGCGATCGCCAAAAAAATTGGTTATCCTGTAATGATTAAAGCCACTGCTGGTGGTGGTGGTAGAGGAATGCGGCTTGTCCGCTCTGAAGATGAATTTGTTAGACTATTTTTAGCTGCTCAAGGGGAAGCAGGAGCGGCCTTTGGTAATTCAGGCGTTTATATAGAAAAATTTATTGAACGTCCTCGTCACATTGAATTTCAGATATTAGCGGATAACTACGGTAATGTGATCCATTTAGGAGAAAGGGATTGTTCCATTCAGCGCCGCAACCAAAAACTCCTAGAAGAAGCCCCCAGTCCGGCTCTTGACCACGACCTCAGACAAAAAATGGGTAAAGCTGCTGTCAAAGCCGCCCAATTTATCAACTACACTGGTGCCGGAACTATTGAGTTTCTCTTGGATAAATTCGGTAAATTCTACTTCATGGAAATGAATACCCGGATACAAGTTGAACATCCAGTTACGGAGATGATTACTGGTATAGACTTAGTGGTAGAACAAATTCGCATTGCTCAGGGGGAAAGACTCAAACTGACACAAAAAGACGTAGTTTTAAGGGGACATTCCATAGAATGTCGTATTAACGCCGAAGATCCAGATCATGATTTTCGCCCAGCCCCTGGTAAAATTAGTTGTTATCTTCCCCCCGGAGGACCTGGTGTACGTATAGATTCTCATGTATACACAGATTATCAAATTCCGCCTTATTATGACTCCCTGATTGGTAAATTAATTGTCTGGGGACTAGATAGATCCACCGCTATTACCCGTATGAGACGAGCATTGCGAGAATGTGCTATTACTGGAGTCCCTACAACTATTCCCTTCCACCAAAAAATTATGGAAAACTCCCAATTTTTACAAGGTAATATTTACACCAGTTTTGTTCAGGACATGAAAATGCCATAATTGGTCAGTGGTCAGTGGTCAGTGGTCAGTGGTCAGTGGTCAGTTGTCCGTTGTCAGTTGTCAGTGGTCAGTGGTCAGTTGTCAGTGGTCAGTTGTCAGTGGTCAGTTGTCAGTTGTCCGTTGTCAGTTGTCCGTTGTTAGTGGTCAGTTGTCCGTTGTCAGTGGTCAGTTGTTAGTTGTTGGTTGTCAGTGGTCAGTGGTTAGTTGTTGGTTGTCAGTGGTCAGTGGTTAGTTGTTAGTTGTTAGTTGTTAGTTGTTAGTGGTTAGTTGTCAGTGGTCAGTGGTTAGTTGTTGGTTGTCAGTGGTCAGTGGTTAGTTGTTGGTTGTCAGTGGTTAGTTGTTGGTTGTCAGTGGTCAGCAAAAAATCTTCTCCTGTTGCCTTCATTAAGAGAATTTAATGATGAAGAGGGGACATAAACCTGATAGATTTAGCTATCAGCGAGTAAAAACTGGTAAAGATGAAAGT
>JBJUHT010000090.1:0-3103 GCA_046070105.1 Dolichospermum sp. | reverse complement strand
AGTCTCTGAAGCATGGGATGGCTTGGATTCTTCTAGAAATATTTCAGAACAATTTAATAATAGTTTTAATACACTACAAAATTTAGCTTAGTCTAGAATTAGCTAAAGATTGTAGTGTCTTAAAACTCTTATTAAATTGTGCTGCAATATTTCTAGCCGATTCCAAGCCAGCCCTTGCTTCAGGGACTAGGTCTCTGTCTTTTTCTCTATTTCTAAAATCTTTTAAATATTCCTGCCCTTGGGGAAACTGAGCATTTATTCTAGCAAGTCTTTGGGTGTCAGCGTATTTTTCTCTAGCGGTTCTAGTATCTTTTTTGGGATTTTTATCTAAAGCAATTAATCTAGCTTGCTCCTCAAGAGTACCTAACACTCGCACTTGCAATTCTTTTAGCTCTGGGTAGAATTTAATAGCTCTTTCTAAAGTTGCAGTAAATTTTTGTTTTAAAGTAGCAGCAGAGTCTAAAAACTCAACTATGCCCTCGCGCATTTCTTCCAAAAATCTATAATATTCATCAAATTCTGGTTTAATATCCTTACCTATTTGTCGTGCATTTGGTAAGTTTTTCATCATAGAAGAAAAATCGTTTTCTCTTCTCCATTCTGGTTTTTGAGGAACAGCAAAAGTGTATCCTTCCGCACCAACAAAGCCCGCTTTCTGAATTTGCCTTAAAGTTGAGCCGTCGCCTAGTACAGCTTTAAATGTTCTAACTAAACTATTCCTTTCGTCTAGCACGGATTTGTAGAAATGTAAATTCGGCTCACTCCTCATTCCTTTAGATAAATCCGGGCTGACCGGATCTATAGCGTCGCCCAAGAAAGATTTTATTTGTTCATTAACTTCTGTTTTGGTTAAGAATGGCAAAAGAGCGTGTCCCTTTCCTGCGCCTGGTATAAGTGACATTAATGGAGACTCTTCCAAAAGCCCCGGCAATGCTAAAGGCACTTCTTTGATCGTTGCTTTATATACAGGATGTTGTTTATCTGTTACATTTTTTCCTCCAAACATAGCGACGTTCAGAGGATCAAATTCACCGACTAAAGATTTATAATTTTTCTGACTAGCCGTAGTCATTAAATTATTTATCGGCGCGGTTAACCCTAGCCCTTTTACGTTTTTTATTCCTGCTCTTTCTAGGATTGCGATCGCCTCTTCTACTACGTAAGATCCGCCGCTAGTACCAGCTAATTGGATAGGTTTGTCCGGGTATTTTTTTCGATAAGCCATAGCTTCCGCCGCCATCTTTACCGAATCTGGATTATACCCCTTTTCTAAGTTTGTATGTAAAAGCATATCTAATGGCATAGGCTCAGAACCGACAGCCATCATACCCTTACTTAGGATTGTTCTAAATTGATAGATTTGCCCTAAGTTATTTTTATCGTTTGAGTATGGATTAGTGACCGGAATAGAGTAAGATCCGGGCAAAATCCTCTTAACTAAATTTTCTGCAAAAAAAGTATTCAGTCCGCCTTTTTGAAAATCAATACCACCCGTAATTAAAGAAATTGATTTAGCTTTTTTTATATCTTCATTATCGACAACATTTACACTTTCAGACATTTTTTCAGCTTCTTGTGCTGACTGAGCAAGCAACACTCTTTTTCTTATTCTTAGAGGTTGCGCCCCAACTTTTAAAACCTGCCCGGCTGCTGTATAAGCTATTTCTTGAATTTCGTCAACGATAGGCTGAAAGGCTGCTTTAAATTTTTCTTCTGCTTGAGATTGATTTTTAAATACAAAAGCCTCTTCCAATGCAGATACAATATCATCTTCAAATTTTTGAATATTCTCTGGATTAACTTTTCTTAAAGGCTTAGATATTGCTCTAGTAAAAGACTGTGTAGCACCAGCAACATCTAACCCTAAATTTTTCTTAAAGCCAGACATTAAGTTTCTACCAATAACTTTACCAAACTCTTCAGTAATACCAATACCTAAAGACCGCCCCAAACTGAATTCGGCTGAATCTATTACGGCTTTTTCTACTGATTTTAACTGTTCAGTTATTCCTTTAATACCAATACCTAAAGACCGCTCTAAACTTAATTCAGCTGAATCTATTACGGCTTTTTCTACTGATTTTAACTGTTCGACTATTTCCTTGGAATTGTTATTATTATTAATTATTAAATTAGCTTTTTCCTTGTTTACCTCTACATCTACGCCAACTCTGGCTCTACCTCCGGCGTTCTTTCCAGTTAGCTGTGCTAACTCCTTGTTTAAGTTGGTTAATTCCCGGTCATCTACAGTCGGGGTGAGTGGGTTGTTTTTAAAATACTGATTAACTTCTTTAAAGTGCTTATACTTTAAATCTAAATGCTTATTGAGACCGTACAGTGCGGAATCGTCAATCTCAACTTTCAGGGATAATTTCTGAGGTGATTTGTCAGTGCCGCCGGGGTTAGATAGAGGTAACTTCCGAAACGACTTCCTGATACTTGCGGCTGCGTTGGCGGCGGCTTTCTTAGCTTTCTCTAGGCTTTGATTGAAGTCGGCGTAGTCTAGGGATAGCTCAACAATCAGTTCTCCAATATTCATGGCTGGCAACAGGTAAGAGGTTAATCCTAGAGTTGCCAGAAAATATATTGGTATTTATTGTATCAACATCCCCAGAATATTTAACATCCCTCCTGGTAATTCCTCTTTCTTGATTATCTGTTTGATAATCAATTCTGTCTTATTGCTCACTTGTTTATTGCTGTTTCTAACATCATCAGCAAATGGCAATAAATCCACAAAATCCATCGCTGGATCGTCTTTACCCTTAAAGCCATTAAACAAACCAGACCAGCCTATAGCGTGGATTCTGGACTCTGAGTTCATTTGTTCCCGTCGTAGTTTTTCAATGTTGTTGATACAATCAAAAACTACGTAATCAGGACAATCTAAGAAACGCTCCCAGCTACTAAATCGCGGGTCACTGATTCCGTAATACTGGATTCTCCAATAGAGTCCGTTCCAGTCAGTTGCAGAAACTCCCCCTCGGTTTCACCCTCACTTGTGGCTACAGGTTCAGGTTTCACCCAACCTGATCGCTCATTTTGATAGAAATCATAAATAGCAGCAACTAAATTTTCATCCAGTGCCTTAGTGTCGTCAATA
>JBJUHT010000089.1:0-29699 GCA_046070105.1 Dolichospermum sp. | reverse complement strand
ACCAGTCTCAAAGAACATGTCAAATACATAACAAAATATGATGAAATAGATGAGGAGGGGGGACTAAAATCATCCTGTTGAATGGACTCCAGGAAACTGCGTGACTACCTCGCACAAGGGAAATGGAAAGAAGCAGACGAGGAAACAAGACGGGTAATGTTAGCAGTTGCGAAGCGGGAAAAGGAAGGTTGGTTAGATGATAAAAGTATTGATAATTTTCACTGTGCAGACCTCCGCACCATTGACCAGTTGTGGGTAAAATACAGTGATGGTAAGTTTGGTTTTTCTGTTCAAAAACGGATTTATCAAAGTTTTGGTGGAACGAGAGAATATAACGAGGACATCTGGAAGAAGTTCGGGGACAACGTAGGATGGATAAAAAGAGGGTGGAGAGAAAAATGGGTGTACTACAATGATATTACTTTTGACAAGAAAGCACCAGAAGGACACCTCCCTTATTCTTCTCAGGGGTGGGGAGTGTTGGAATGGGGGGGGTTTCTTCTCTCGCGTCGAGACTTGTAAAGTGTAACATTTAAAGATTACAGAAAATTATTAAGTCAGAATCAGGATGACCAGTTTGTAGGGTGCGTTAGGAGCGCGAAAAGATTATAAAATATACAAATAAATTAACTACGCGACGTAACGCACCATTAATATTGTCACAAATCAGGATAACCAGGATTAAAAGATTAACAGGATGGTAATTTATAGATGGTTTAAATTATTCAAAAACAATCATTCAAAAACATCCTGAAAAATCCCCAAGTTCCCACCAAAAATCATCCAATCACATCCTGTAAATCCTCAAATCCTGGACATCCTGATTCTGACAAAATAAAATCATCAACTCCCTACCAAAAATCATTCAATAATATCCTGTAAATCCTTTAATCCTGGACATCCTGATTCTGACAAATTAAAATATTAGTACATCACAGATAAAATCAATATCCCGAATAACTCAGACAAAAAATTATGACAATAGCTGACCAAATTTACGCACTTGTAAAAACCCTACCCCCAGTACAAGCTGAAGAAATTCTCAACTTTGCAGAATTTATCCGTAATAAACACCTCAACACTAATCAAAATATCAATAACTCTCAAAATCTCTCTTGGGAAGAATTAGTTTATTCACTAGCTGGAAGTTGGAAAGATGATTTTCCCAGTTTAGAAGAAATTCGCAGCAGTACAGGAGAAGATGTTTTAAGGGAGAGTTTCTAAAATGTATGTTTTAGATACCAACACTTTAATTTACTATTTTAAAGGTCAGGGACAAGTTGCTTGCTGCAAATTTCGCTAAAATACCAAACCAAGAAATTTTAATTCCTACAATTGTTCTCTTTGAATTACAAGTAGGAATTGCTAAATCAAATTCACCCGCAAAACGCACCCAACAACGGTTTATAGATGTGGTAAGTTTGAGTGCGTAGAATGTGTTAGGAGTGCGAAAAGATTATAAAATGTACAAATAAATTAAATATGCGACGTAACGCACCATTATAATTAAATAAGATTTTTAAAAACATAATAAAATAAATTATTTAATAAATATGAGGTGCGTTACTATTCGCTAACACACCCTACACAAGAGATACATAGGTAAGATGTTCAAGTTTACATTATATTAATCGGATCTACGTCAATTGTTAGACTAACCGAATTTGGACAAAGCGATCGCACTTCTATCCAGTCTGGTAGGTTTGGTAATGAGTCAGTAGCAAACTTAAGTAATATCTGCCAACGATAACGGTTAGCTACTCGTAATATATTAGCTGGTGCAGGTCCTAATATCTCAAATTCTGCTTTGTCTTGCAAAAATGTGGCTATAATTTGCGCTGTGTTTTGTACTTGAATGGGATCTAAACTGCTTAACCGCAATAAAATTAATCTCCCATAAGGAGGATAATTAAGGGTTTGTCTTTGTTTTAATTCTTCTTCGGCAAAAGATTGATAATCATGTTTTTGCACTGCTTCAATGATAGGATGTTCTGGGGTGTAGGTTTGGATAATTACTCTACCTGGATCTTCTCCTCTTCCTGCTCTCCCCGCAACTTGGGTGAGGGTTTGAAATGTGCGCTCATTGGCGCGATAATCTGATAAATGCAATAGTCCGTCCGCAGCAACTACACCTACAAGGGTAACTTGGGGTAAATCTAACCCTTTAGTTAACATCTGTGTACCTACTAACAAATGAGCTTCACCGTTAGCAAATTTGGTCAGGAGGTGACGGTGTGAACCTTTGGTACTAGTAGTATCACTGTCAAAACGAATTATTTTCAACTGCGGAAATTGTTTGGTTAATTCCTGCGCTACCCTTTGAGTACCACTTCCGAAAAATTTTAAATAAGGAGAACCGCATTCGGGACAATGGGGAGGATGTAAACGCCCATAATTACAATAATGACAGCGTAATAATTCCGGCGCTCCTTCTTCTACGTGATGATAGGCCAAGGATACATCACAATGGGGACATTCTAACACATATCCACAACTACGACAAGATACAAATGTACTATGTCCCCGCCGATGAATAAATAATATTCCCTGTTGTTGCTTTGTTTCTAATTGTTGTAAAGCATTTTGCAGCTTTCTACTAAAAATAGACCGGTTTCCCTCTTTCAATTCTTGACGCATATCTACGATTTCCACGGGGGGTAATGGCCGGGAGTGAATGCGTTCTGGTAATGATAGATACTGTTGATTTTTGCTCACCCAACTTTCTAAAGAGGGAGTTGCTGAACCTAAAATTAGTGTACAATTTTCTAATTCGGCTCGCCATTGGGCGACGGTGCGAGCGTGATAGGTGGGAATGGGAGCATCTTGTTTAAAGCTGCTGTCGTGTTCTTCGTCTAGGATAATTAAGCCTAAGTTGGGTAAAGGTGCGAAAATGGCGCTGCGAGTCCCAATGATGATTTGTGGTTCTCCTGTGAGCATTTGTCGCCAGGTGTCGTAACGTTCACCGTCGGAAAGGGCGCTATGATAAACGTGGACTTTGTTCCCAAATCTAGCCCGGAATCTGTCTGTGAGTTGGGGTGTGAGTCCAATTTCGGGAACTAGGACGAGAGCGGATTTTCCTTGTTCAAGTAGGGGTGATATGGCTTGTAAGTATACTTCTGTTTTGCCTGAACCTGTAATCCCGTGTAACAATACTTTACTAAATCCAGTTAGGGAAGTAATAGTTTCTAAGGCGTGATTTTGCGCTGGTGTTAAGGATTTCGCCCAATCTCCGGCTATTGCGGGTCCTGTTTCTCTACGTAATATTTCTTTTTCTTCAATTATTATATAACCTTTATCTACTAAGGCTTTGAGCGTGGAAGTGCTGGTACTACAAAGTTGTAATAGTTCATTTTGCCACATTTCCCCCCCTTGTCGTCTTAAAACTTCGACAATTTCTTTTTGACGGGGTGTTAAATCCTGATCATTATTATCTAAGAGGATGACAGCTTTTTGTAATTTCGGTTGAGTTCGTCGTGGCGGTTCTAAATAGTTTTCTGCTATTCCTAAACGGATTAATTCCCTAATTCCTCGATACGCAGCTTTAATTTTTTGTTGAATGTAGTGATAGCTATAGTCTGCTGTCGGGGTTTTCTCTAGGAGGGTAATTATTTGCTGGGCTGTAGGGCTGATGTAAACAGGGATATTTTCTTTACCCCAGGGAGTTAAGCGCAGACGACGTTGTGATTTTCCTAACAAACCTGGTGGTAAAGCAACGCGAATGACTTGAATTAGGGGTGTGTAGTAATAGGATGCAACGCGGTTGAGTAGTGTCCAATAACCGCTAGGGAAAAACCCTTTGCTAACGACATCTTCTACTTCACGAATTTTCTCAGGTGGTAAGTCGGCGGGTATTTGAGTTAATAAGCGAATAGCGACACCACCAAGCTGTGTTCCACCCCAGGGAACACTTAAAATATCCCCTGGTTTAATTTGTAAATGTTCGGGTATTTTATAGGTAAATAAATCTGAACAACCTGGACAGTCAACAAGGACTTCAACCCATTGAGATAATGTTGTTTGAGATTGATATGATCCTCCAGGTTCAGCTAGGACAATAACAGATGAATTTGCATTAATAGTGTACATAATTTCTGAATTTATAAACAAATATTTTGTTCATGTACTTGGCTCTTTTCGGGCTTGATTGATTATATCCCTTGGTTTTACTACAAGTAAATAGTATTTTACAATACTTAAATTATTGATAATACTTGATAATCTCTAACTTATGTAAGTTACTAGACTAATTATTGAGTAGCATACCTGTATTTGATGTCAATTGTGCGAATAAAGTTATCTAGATTTTTAAAACCTATCGCTAGATATAGGCTGAGATGATAGTAAACAGGTAAGAGATCAGAAGTAATTAGCTCTATTAACAGTTGAATTGATAGAGATTGTAGGAAATATTTAGTAACTAATAAATTCTGTTATTAATTAACCTAAGATAAAATTACCAAATCTGGCAGATGGTTTTTCAGTCTGTTGATAGATATTGAAGATATTAGGGGATATTAGATGTTTTTAAATAATAAATATTCTCCGGATTTTAAGTTAGTGTTTTTGTAATGTGGATGATTTAGTAAATATTCGTAGAGAGAAATAACTCTAGTACCAAAATGGCGATTTATTCAACTATAGTCTGCACTGAAACCGGGTGAAAATGCAAACTTTGTCAAAAATCAACGAAAAATTAATATATATGATTTCTTCTTGATTAATGAGATTTATGCAGAGAATATCTACAGGCAACAACCAACAAAATTTTTCACAGATCATTTAGGATGAGTATAAGATCTGATTAATTTACATTCTCGATATTTGTTAAAGTTATAATCAAGGGGAGGTGAAGATATTTAATAATTGAGACCAGAAGGGAGTATATGTCTATTGGTATTCAAAAAAATAGATATTTCTTATGAATGCTAAAGCCATTACAGATAAAAATCATGGACAAATACTGATTTGCATTCCTGATCTGGAATGATCAAAAAGAGAGCATTTTGCTAGTAATTAAGGTGTATTTTGTCCTGAGGGGAAAACTATCAAGCCTGAAAAGAGGTCATTGTCATAAAATTATGTACCAAACTAAGCAACAATCCCTAAAGGAAACTATGAATCTTGCTGAATTGGGAACAATGGAAATATTGGAGAATATTACCGAAGATGAAGAACCATCACTGGAGAGTTTAGAGCAAGTGGTATATGAAGATACCTCAGTTCTCGAAAACTTGGAATTAGAAGAGCGCGACGGCGACGAAATGGCCTCTGCTCGTCCTTCGGGGTATAATAAAACCGAAAATGACGATGCTGTGGGCGCGTTTTTTAAAGAAATGGCGCGTTATCCACTACTTAAACCTGATGAAGAAGTGGAATTGGCGCGACGGGTGAGGTTTTTAGAAGAAGTTAAAGAATTACAAACCGCTTTAGAATTACAATCAGGAACGCAACCCAGTAAAAGTGAATTAGCTTCCCAACTAGAAATGACGGAAAAACAACTGGAAAGCCGCTTGTATCAGGGGAGAGTGGCCAAGCGGAAAATGATTCGTTCTAATCTGAGGTTGGTAGTATCTATTGCGAAACGATATCTAAATCGTGGTGTCCCTTTTCTAGATTTAATTCAGGAGGGAGCAATGGGTTTGAACCGCGCTGCGGAAAAATTTGACCCAGATAAAGGATATAAGTTTTCTACTTATGCTTATTGGTGGATTAGACAAGCGATTACAAGAGCGATCGCTAATGATGCCAGAACTATTCGCTTACCAATCCATATTGTTGAAAAACTTAATAAACTTAAAAAAGCACAACGGGAACTCAAGCAAAAGCTCTCTCGTAACCCAACGGAGTCGGAAATGGCCGAAGCTTTGGAAATTACGGTTCACCAACTGCGTCAACTTCAACAACTCCGACGACAAGCTCTTTCCCTTAACCACCGTGTTGGTAAAGAAGAAGACACTGAGTTAATGGATTTGTTAGAAGATGAAGATAACCAGTCTCCAGAAGCAAAAATGAACGAAAATATGATGCGTCAAGAGATTTGGGAAGTTTTAGGGGACGTACTCACCCCCAGGGAAAAAGATGTCATTTCTCTGCGCTATGGACTTACCAGCAGCGAACCCTGTACCTTGGAAGAGGTGGGTAATATGTTTAATCTTTCCCGTGAACGAGTTCGTCAAATCCAAAGTAAAGCCATGCGAAAGTTACGCCGTCCTCACATAGCCAAGCGTTTAAAAGGATGGTTGGTATAAGTTATTAGTCATTAGTCAGTGGTCAGTGGTCTGGTCAGTGGTCAGTGGTCAGTTGTCAGTGGTCAGTTGTCAGTGGTCAGTTGTCAGTTGTCAGTGGTCAGTTGTCAGTGGTCAGTGGTCAGTGGTCAGTGGTCAGTTGTCAGTGGTCTGGTCAGTGGTCAGTTGTCAGTTGTCAGTGGTCAGTTGTCAGTTGTCAGTGGTCAGTGGTCTGGTCAGTTGTCAGTGGTCAGTTGTCAGTGGTCAGTTGTCAGTTGTCAGTGGTCAGTTGTCAGTTGTCAGTTGTCAGTGGTCAGTTGTCAGTTGTCAGTGGTCAGTGGTTAAAAAATTTATCAATTTGGATATAAACTACGAACTGTGGACTAGAGACTAGAGACTACAGACTAATGAATACTAATACTAATTTAATTGTTCGTTTTGCTCAACCGGGTGATGTCATAACGCTTTTTAAATTAATTCAAGGACTTGCAGAATATGAAAAACTATCTCATGCTGTAATTGGTAATGCAGAAGCACTGAAAGATCACTTATTTGGTTCACCAAAATATGTAGATGCAATTATAGCCGAAATTGACGGTCAGGCTGTGGGTTTTGCCATATTTTTTCATAATTATTCAACCTTTCTGACCAAGCCAGGGATTTACCTAGAAGATATCTTTGTTTCCCCAGAATATCGCCGTCAAGGCATTGGTAAAGCACTTTTGACTAAAGTAGCCCAAATAGCTGTAGAAAGGGATTGTGGGCGTTTAGAGTGGAGTGTTTTAGATTGGAATCTATCCGCCCAAGCATTTTACCGCAATATGGGAGCAGATATTTTAGAAGATTGGCGGATTTGTCGAGTGACGGAAACAGGTCTGACCCAATTAGCAAATCAAAAATAAACAGATTTTAGCCCGTCTTTAATTTCCATTTACATAATTTTACATTATGCCAAAACCCTGAAAATATCAATCAATTAGTCTCCAATTCTCAATTATTAGGGTCAAGTTCGACAGTCTGTCGTTTGACTAATGCAATTAAATTAAGTGACAATTATAAAGGATGTTGCCACTGATTCAGACATTGTAGAGAGAACACCAAATGAAAAAAATTATCTCCGTATTACTATTAAGCGTAACCATTTTCACCTTTGCTTTTAATGGTAACGCTTTAGCGGCGGATACAGCCAAGGGAGCAGCAGTATTTAAGGCTAATTGCGCTCAGTGTCACATTGGTGGTAAAAATTTAGTTAATGCTGCTAAAACATTGAAAAAGGAAGCCTTGGAAAAGTACGGTATGTACTCTGCTGAAGCAATTATTGCCCAGGTTACTAATGGTAAAGGAGCTATGCCAGCTTTTGGCAAAAAGTTAAAAGCAGATCAAATAAAAGATGTAGCTGCTTATGTACTAGAACAAGCTGATAAAGACTGGAAGAAATAAGTTTACATCGGATTTGATGGACTAATAATGAGTAGGACTTTTGTCCTACTCATATTTGATATGAACTGAAGTCAAAAAGAAAGTATATGAAGATCAAAGTCTACTTGGGTGAAATAGTAATCACATTCATGTAAATAAATCAGATAAATAATAATTATCAACATCAAAATTAGTAATACAATATGGGGTTATCAGGTTTTATCATAGAACAACGCCAAAAAGAAGCGGAAGCACTGAAAACTTTTCTTTTCTATAGTCTCATTGTTTCAGTAGCATTACATCTTGGGGTACTAGCTTTAAGTATTAATAAGTTTTTTCACAGAGTCAGGGAAATTAGAGAAGAACCAATTGAACTGACAATTCTGGAAACCATACCCCAAAAAGTGGTGCAACCAACAACAGAAATAAAATCTCCAGTCAAGATAAATTCTGGTAGTGGTGGTGGAAATAACAGCGAAGAAATGTCTTTACCAAGAACAGAAGGTAGTAATTTAATCAATTCATTAATACCGCCTGTAACTAAATATTATCAACCAAAAATCACCAATCACTTTATCACTAAAACATCGCCAACAGTTAATAATTTTGAACACAAAATAATAGCAAAATTACCAAAAAGTAACCCAATTAAAAACACAAATTTTCAATCTAATATCATAGAAAACTCTGTAAAAATAGACGAAATTGAAAATACGAATGTTCAACCTGAAACCATATTAAAATTACCAGAAATCAACACCATAGAAAAATTAGATGAAAACTCAAATAACTTCCCGTCTACTCAACCGCAAGCAGATATAAAATTAACAGATATCCCACCAATAAATTCAGAAATTCCCGCAAATATTAGTCCCTATAATATCCCCTCAATAACTCCCACTATTTTGACACAGTTACCGAACAGTAATGGTTCAGGTAATGGTTTAGGTAATGGTTTAGGTAATGGTTCAGGTAATGGTTTAGGTAATGGTTCAGGTAATGGTTCAGGTAATGGTTTAGGTAATAGTGCTGAAGCAGAAAATCAACCAATAGCTACCGCACCCAGACCTGTGACAGAAAATAGTTCTCAGTTAAATCGCGCAGCAGAATGTATTTACTGTCAAATTAAATATCCAGATAGAGCCAGGAGGCGTGGTGTAGAAGGTACTGCCTTAATTGCTATTGATACAGATGACAGTGGTATTGTTACGCAAGTACGGTTAATTCGTTCCAGTGGTGATAGCGAATTAGACGAAGCAGCCGAAAAATATGCACAAGACTGGAAATTAACACCTAAAGAGGGGGGAAGAGAAGCAGTGACGACCGAAGTTAATTTTATCATCAAAGGATCGCAACTTTACCGTAAACGTCAAGAAAATCAAAGACAAAAATCGAGCGTGGGTAACTAAAAGTCGCGGTTACAAAAGCAAACTGACACCTTGATAATTTCAATGACGACTTGTGTGCTTTAAGTTCCTATTAGTTTGCGTAGGCGGACTTGGTTTGTGTAGCAGTGACTTCTAGTCACCCTCTTATTTTCTAAATTAATTCAACTATGACAGCTTGTCTTTTGACACTCTTGCTATTAATAGGGAAAATTCCAATAGTGATTGTTATTACCGGGTGTGAGTTGAGAAATATGAAGAGAAAATTCTTTGTTTTACCAATATCTTTATTGAACTTATTAGTAGCATTTCCCTCTATAGCTGCTGATCATGGGCATAATAAAAATACAGTCAAGTCAGATATTCCTAATTTAAATGAAATTGAATTACCCAGCACAAATGCTAAATTATTAACTCAACAACCAGGAGAGAATGAAGTTAAGAAAGAACCCAATTCAGCAGGAGATTTAACACCTACAAATGATCCAGATATATCTCTAGAAACGATTGGAGAAAAAGACATTCTTCCTGAATCTACTCCTACCTATGTAATTGAAAAAGAAGAAATTAAAAAACAGGGTGCAACTAGTGTTGCTGATGTTTTGAAAAAAATGCCCGGTTTTGCAATTAATAATGTCGGACATGGTGCAGATATTCACACAGGAACATATTATCGAGGAGCTTCTATTGAACAATCTGTATTTCTAATTAATGGTAGACCCATTAATACAAATATTAGTACCTATCATGGAGCAACAGATTTAAATAGCATTCCTGTGGAGGCTATTGAAAGAGTAGAGCTATATAGCGGTACGGCTTCTTCTTTATATGGTTCTTCAGCTTTTGGTGGAGTTGTGAATATTATCACCAAAGCAGGTTATGGTAAACCTAAATTAACTGGAAGTTTAGAATTTGGCTCATTGAATCTAAATAATCAACAGTTAACTTATGGTGGTTCAACTAATAATGTAAAATACAATTTTAGTTTTGAAAGGTTCTTTATAGATAACCGTTATCCTGTTCCTGTCGGGGCTGCAAATAGAGATAGTGAAGGCAAATTATCTAATGCAGATACAGCTACCAGCACTTATTTTGGTAGTGTGGGTATGGATTTAGATGCTAAAAATTCTTTAAATTTAGATGTCACTACCCTCAGCAGTCGTCGAGGTTTAATTTATTTTGGTTTCCCCTTACAAAAAGATAGATTAGATCATGATGGTTTAAATGTTGGTTTATCTTGGAAAACTAAATTGGGTGCAGGGGAAGATTCCAATTTAACAACTACATTAGGCTACAACCGAGATTATTTTAGCACTTATGGACCAACGGGAGCGACATTTTACAGAACTGGAGTTTTAGATACACAACAATTTAAAACCAGGATAGATCATGAATGGAAACTCACTGAAAATAATCAATTGCGCTGGGGTTTAGACCTAAAAAATACCGATTTAATTGGCAATGTTTTGAGTACAAATCCTGTCCTAATTCCTAAAAATGAAAGAGAAGATAGAAGCGTTTTAAATACAGCTTTATTCGCTGTTAATACCTGGAAAATTAGCGATACTTTCCAAATAGATTTAGGGTTAAGACAAAGCTTTGATAGTCAATTTGGTAGTTATTTTAATCCCAGTGGAGGTTTACGTTATACTGTTAATCCAACGGTCGCATTTCGTGGTAGTTGGTCTGGGGCGCAACGTAATCCTGGTTTAGATCAATTATATGTTTTTGATACGGTTCATAATTGGAATCCTAACCCGGATTTAAAACCAGAAACTGGTTCTACTTGGACTGCGGGAGTAGATATCAAATTCTCGGAAAAACTGTTAGGACAATTTACTTATTTTGGAAATAGTTTAGATAATCGTTTGGGAGTAAATACGCAAACAAGAACATGGCAAAATATAGGTTTAGTTGATACCAATGGTTTGGAAACAGCATTGCAATTAAAAGTTAGTCGTAATTGGTCAACTTTTCTCAACTACACTTATACAGATGCTCAAATCAAAACTGGTACAGAAACAGGATTACAATTAGGGTTAATTCCCTATTCTTGGCTACAAACTGGCATTGGTTATCAAAAAGATGGATGGGAGGGTAATTTATATGCTACTTATAATAGTGGTTCTCGTCGTTCTATTTTTAATAACAGTAGTGCTGGAGAAAAAAATACAGATTTTGCACCATCTTTCTTTAATTTAGATATTAGTGGCCGCATTCCTGTAAATAAAAATTTGGGACTAACTTTTTACCTAGAAAATATATTAGGTGAACAGTACGAACGAGTTAATCGAATTTATAGTCCCGGTTTTACTTTTCGTGTGGGTTTAAGTTCTAATTTATAGGATTTTGTAGATTTGGTTGGGTTGCGCTGTTGCTTATAGCGGTTCTCAGTTGAGTCAGATACAACAACCCCACCCCCAACCCCCTCCCCGCAAGCGAGGAGGGGGCTTATGATGTATCTCATTCAAGTGCATACCACTATAACCCAACCTACGATTATAATTTATAGGATTTTGTTGGGTTGCGCTGTTGCTTAACCCAACCTACGATTTTACACGATGCTACGGTTCTGGATCAATTCCCAATTCCCGCAATTTAGCAGCTAATTTTTCTGCTCTTTGTCTTTCCTCCTCCGCTCTTTGATGTTCTCTATCTGCTCTTTGTCTTTCCTCCTCCGCTCTTTGGCGTTCTTGTTCTGCTTGTTCTGAACTCCATAGCAGTAAATTACCTGATTTATCCCACCAACGTAGCCAGTTCATGGTTTGTCCTAGCCTTTCCCCAGACCAGATTCCCAGGTATAATTCCAGTTCTGGAATCCATACCCGCCCCTGTGAATCTGCGGAGTAAGGCGTATATCTGCCATCTTGCAAATAACGGACTTCTAGACTACCTTCATAGGGATCATAAGTCACATAAGTAGGTACTTGGAGAATCTGCTCGTAAAAATGCAGTTTACCATAGGGAGGTGTTGATCTGATAGATAGTTCCCCCCCTCTGCTTCTGAGAGAAATTCCATCACAATTGTGACTGCTGCACCATCTGTATTAGGGGTATAACTACGACGAATTACCCCCTCTGGTACGGAATGTACTTGAGGAACATAAAACCAGTCTGGAGCTTTAACGACAATTTTTTTATTAACTGTTGCTACTAGCCCCAAATTCGAGCCAATTAGCATTTCTGGCTGGATATATCCTGAAGCTCCCAAAGCATCGGTTAAAGCCGCTGCGAGGGCGGGTTGTTGAATATTTTCCACAGGATCGTCGGGTAATATAAAATTAGCTGGTAGAGGTTCCCAGGTGATGGTTGTTTTAGCTTTGATAGACGGGGCTTCGAGTACCATTTTATTAACCTTCAACCCGAAATGAGAAATGTTTGTGCAAATTAATTAAAGTATATCAAAGTTCAGTGATGACTATTAATTTTTTCCTATTCAAGTGAGATACAAGTGGAAATAATTAAACGCAGATGAACGCAGATAAACGCAGATTGTTTTGTAGTTTATAGCAGTTCCTATGCTCGTGAGGTACAAAGTTTTTTTAGTTTTAGGGAACAGGAAACAGGGAATAAATTGGTGTGTACGACCTTGGGAAACGCTATATTACTATCCTACAATTTTTTCACCAATCACTAATACTATTTTCATCCCAAACCTGTAATTTTAATTCTTGCAAATAATTTAACCCATTTTGAATTTGTGCTTCTGTTCCTCGTAATTCTAAATCAAACCAACCGTCACCTACAGCATTTTGTCCAAGAATTGCGGCTTTGATATTTACAGTTAAGCTATATTCGGAAACTAGGCGAGAAATTACAGGTTCTTGATGATGATCTTGAGAAATTCTGACTCTAATTCTCTTATTTATCAAGGGATTTTCACTATTCATGACTACTCCTAATTTGTTATTTATTATTACCCACTACCCATTACCTATTACCCATTACCCATTACCCATTATTCAACTTCTTTAATACTGGTTTTTCGTTCTATAATTTCCTTGAGTATTAAAGTGATAACTGCCAAAAATGCTAAAATTACAGCAGCAGAAAAAGCCGCTTCGGTTTCATATTGTTTGTAAGCATCTTCTACAAATAATGGTAAACTTTGGGTGGTATTAGCAATGTTACCAGAAACCACAGAAACTGCACCAAATTCGCCCATGGCTCTAGCATTTGTTAAGATTAAACCGTAGAGTAAACCCCAACGAATACTGGGTAAAGTAACTCGCCAAAAAATTTGCCAATCATTTGCACCTAATGTTCTGGCAGCTTCTTCTTGGTCTTTACCAAATTCCTCTAAAATAGGAATTACTTCTCTGGCCACAAAAGGCATACTCACAAAAGCTGTAGCCATTGCCATTCCCGGAAAAGCAAAGATGATTTTAACATCTAATGCTTCTAACCAAGGTCCAAACCAACCCTGTTTTCCGTACAATAAAACTATCATTAAACCGGCAACAACTGGAGAAATGGAAAAGGGTAGGTCAATTATACTCAGAACTATAGCACGTCCTGGGAATTTATGTCGAGCGATCGCCCAAGCCGCACATAAACCGAAAACTGCATTGAGAGGAATAGAAATTACAGCTAATAATAAAGTTAACCAAGCTGCGTGGAGAAATTCCGGTTTTGTCAGGTTAGATAAAAATGGTTCATATCCCTTTTTGAAGGCTTCAAAAAAAACATTAATAGCCGGAATATATTGAACCAAAAATAAGTAGGAAATTGCTACACCAATTAAAATTGTCGGTACCCAACTTTGTTTTTTTCGATTTCTAACTTTATCTATTGTCATATCTTCTTGCCCAAGCTTGTAAGAAATTAATTGCTAATAACAAAACCAAAGAAATTCCTAATAAAACTACACCAATTACAGTTGCACCAGCATAGTCATATTGTTCCAAACGTTGAAAAATTAACACAGGTGCAATCAAATCTTTATAGGGTGTATTAGAGGAAATAATTACTGTTGAACCATACTCTCCCACCGCACGGGAAAAACCCAAAGCGACACCAGTTAAAATTGTCGGTAATAAAGGAGGTAAAATTACTTTCCAGAAAGTTTGCCATTGAGAAGCACCTAAGCTCCAAGCCGCTTCTTCAATTTCCGCTTCCATTTCCTCAAGCACAGGTTGTACAGTTCGCACCACAAAGGGTAATGATATAAATACCATAGCCACTGCTACACCTAAACGAGTAAAGGATATTTTAATTCCCATTGGTGCTAATAGTGAACCTAACCAGCCATTATCACTATAAACTGTTGCCAGTGTTAAACCCGCTACAGATGTTGGTAATGCAAAAGGTAAATCTACTGTAGCATCAATAATCTTTTTTAAAGGAAAATCGTACCGTACTAATACCCAAGCAATCAAAGTTCCAAACACGCCATTAAGTAAAGCAGCTAATAAAGACGTAACAAAAGTTACATTATAGGTAGCCAATGCTAAGTCACTAGTGGCAATTTCCCAAAACTTCGTCGGTGACTCTGTACTGGCCTTGAAAAACATGGCGACAATGGGAATAAATAACATGATAGTTAAATATCCTAAAGTAATTCGCCAAGTCCAAGGAAGGTGAATTAAATTTTTTAAAAACACCTTCCAAATTGCAGGTTTAACGTTAGTTTTTACAGCAGTAGATAGGTTCATACGTCAAAATTTAAAAGTCGAAAATTACCGTTTATTCTTAGCTTGAATTTTATCAAAAATTGCTCCTTCAGCAAAGAATTTTTTCTGAATTGCTTCCCAACCACCTAATTCTTGAACTGTACTCAAATTTTTTATGGACGGATATTTTTCGGCAAATTCCTGATTTTTAGCCACTTTTTCATTTACAGGACGAAATCCTACTTTTGCAAATTCCTGTTGTGCTTCGGGTGTAAACAAGTATTTAACAAAAGCTTCTGCTATTTGACGATTATTATGTTTATCAACATTTTTATCAACAATAGTAACAGGATTATCAATGGAAATATTCACATCAGGAAGAATATAATTAGTTTTTTCACCCTTGTCTTGGGCTAAAACAATTTCATTCTCATAATTGATTAAAACATCACCTTGACCTTGTTTAAAAAATGCGTCTGTAGCTTCACGAGCATCTTTTGTTAAGACGGGGACATTTTTATAAACTTTAGTCACAAATTCTGTTGCTTTTGCTTCGTCTCCACCTGTTTTAATTACTGAATTCCAAAGTGCTAAAAAGTTCCAACGCGCTACTCCTGAAGTTTTAGGATCTGCGGTAATTAATTTAACATCATCTCTGGCTAAATCAGCCCAGTTATTGATAGCTTTGGGATTACCTTCACGAGTTACTAAAGCTGCAACAGATTTAGTAACAATACTGTCATTAGGAAATTTTTTCTCCCACCCAGGCTGAATTAATCCCGCTTTTTCGATTTTCTGCGTATCTAAGGCTAGTGCTAGATGAACAATATCAGCTTCTAAACCATCAACTACAGCCCTAGTTTGCGAACCTGAACCACCGTAGCTTTGCTTAAAAACTACGGTTTGGTTATGTTCCTGTTGCCATTTTTCCACAAATTTGGGAATAATCGCTGCGTGAGCAGCTTTCGTGACTGCATAAGATACAAGGGTGAGTTCTACATTGCCCTTCTTATCAGGTGAATTACTGCTTTTTATCCCAGAGCAAGCAGCGATAGATACACTTAATATAGTTACTACTAGAAAAAGTGATACAAAGCCTTTCATGGAATTTACTTGTTTTTTTAGTAATTTATACCACTCCATCTTTTCTCCTTTAATCTCTTTGAATTTTGCTAAAGCGCAAGATTTTAATTACAAGCCCTTTGCAGGTACTTAGTAATCAATACCAGGTAAAACTGCATATTGACGATAGGGAATAGGGAGATTTTAGCAGTATGTGGGACAAATGACAACATCTTTTATTTTCAGGTATCAATTTTTGATGATCCTAATTCTAATTATCAATTATTACTACTTAATAGTATAGTATTTTAAATACTTAATATTTAATATTATACGTAAATATGTTTAGAGTTTAAATTGCTTAAATAAGTTCTAAATAAGGTTTTTAAGCAATTTAGTTATTATAAATTTATTCAATAAATTGAATTTTAAAATACATACAATTGTCCATAGGAAAATGATTATTTTTAAGTGTAAGAACTATTGATTTTATTCATTGTATCTGATATGCTTTTTTCTAATCAATAAATACGACATTCCGACAGGATTATCGTAGATTATATTAATACCCAGTTAAGGACACCATGAAAAATAATTCTGCAACAACAAAGCCATTATTTCCTGCTTTATTCTTAGGAACTGGTTTAAGTATTAGTACGATATTACCTGTATTCGCAAATTCAACTCAGAGAACGCAAATAATTAGTCAAAGTGGTAAAAAAGTAGAAATTACCTTAGTTTCCTACGCTGTCACCAAAGCTGCTTACGGAAAAATTATTCCCGACTTTGTAGCAAAATGGAAAAGAGAAAAAGGCCAAGATGTAATTATTCGTGAAAGTTACGGTGGTTCTGGTTCTCAAACCCGCGCTGTCATTGATGGTTTAGGTGCAGATGTGGTAGCATTAGCATTAGCTGGGGACATTAAAAAAATCGAAAAAGCCGGTTTAATTCAACCAGGTTGGGAAAAGGAAGCTCCAAATAATTCCATTGTTACTCGTTCGGTAGTAGCTTTAGAAACTCGTAACGGTAATCCCAAAAAAATCAATAATTGGAGTGATTTAACAAAATCTGATGTTAAAATTGTCACTGCAAACCCAAAAACATCTGGTGGTGCTAAATGGAACTTTCTAGCTTTGTGGGGTGCTGTGGTGAAAAATGGCGGAAATGAAAGCCAGGCTTTGAAATTTGTTACTAATGTCTTTAAAAATGTGGTTGTATTACCCAAAGATGCACGAGAGTCTAGTGATGCTTTTTACAAAAAAGGGCAGGGTGATGTCTTATTAAACTATGAAAATGAAGTCATTTTAGCCGCACAACAAGGAAAAACAGATACAACTTACACAATTCCCCCAGTAAATATTTCTATAGATGCACCTGTGGCAGTTGTGGATAAAAATGTGGATAAACACGGAAATCGTGAAGTTGCTGAAGCTTTTGTTAGGTTCTTATTTACTCCTCAAGCACAAAGGGAATTTACTAAGGTTGGTTTTCGTCCAGTTGACTCAACTGTCTCTCAAGAAGTACGTAATAAATTTCCTAAAGTCGTCAAACTATATACTATAGATAGTCTAGGGGGCTGGAATGGTGTCCAGAAGAAGTTCTTTGAGGATGGTGCTATCTTTGACAAAATTCAAAGTGGACGACGCTAAATATACCAGATTGTAATTTAATTTAATACCGGAATCAAAAAGAGGGATTGCTGTTTTCGTTTATCCCTCTTCTTGTCCATGTCCTTAAAATGAGCATTATTGGCAAATATCCAGTTAAATCTAGATATTTTGTAGTGGTAAACCATCCTCAAATACTAGTAATTCCCCGGGTTGAATGGGTGTCCAAACTTCATTATCCGTAAGTGGTGTAGTGACAATCACAGCTACGCGATCGCTCGGTGTAGTCAATTCACTAAAATCTACAGTCATTTCTTCGTCAATTAAGTGAGCGGCCGCAAAGGGTGCTTGTCTAATAATGTAACAAAGTTTAGTAGAACAATGGGTAAAAAAGTGATCTCCGTCTGAGAGTATATAGTTAAAAGATCCCAAGGCTGCTATTTCCTTGGTAATTGTCTGTAATGTGTGGTAAAGTTCCTTTAGGGGTGGTTGTCCTTGGGGAAAATGCGATCGCAAAGTATTGAGGATTAAGCAAAACGCTCTTTCACTGTCAGTAGTACCCACAGGTTGAAAAACACCGTTGTTTTCTGGGTAAAAATCTGGTAAATTACCATTATGAGCAAATACCCAATATCTTCCCCAAAGTTCTCGACGGAAAGGGTGACAGTTTTCTAGGGCTATTTCCCCTTGAGTAGCTTTGCGAATATGGGCGATAACATGAGTAGAATGAATGGGATACTGACGGATAAACTCAGCAATTGGTGAGGCTATAGAAGCTTCAGCATCTAGAAAAATCCGACATCCTTTCCCTTCAAAAAACGCAATTCCCCAACCGTCGCTATGTTCATCTGTTTTTCCCCCCCGTGCGGAGAATCCTTCAAAGGAAAAGCAAATGTCTGTAGGTACGTTGCAGTTCATTCCTAGAAGTTGGCACATTAGCGTTATACTTCTGATTGTAAACTAAAGAATAACATTAAAAAAAATTAAAAAAAATTAAAATTAATAAGCACCAGTTTGGGGAAATTCATCATTCAAAGCCCATTTACCAATTTCCCGCAGTCTGTAATCAACCGGATCATGAAGTGTAAAAGTACGCATATTTCGCCAATAACGATCAAAGCTATATTTTTGACTCGTAGCAGATGCGCCCATAACTTCAAAAATGCGGTTGGTAATATCTAAACCTACTTTGGTTGCTGCAACTTTAGCAGTATTCACTGCTACCATACATTCTCCCCTTTGTGTTGCGGTGAGGTTGTGTTCTTTTTCCCAAGCTGCTTGTAGTAATTCTATGGCTTGGTTAACTAAGGCCTTTACTCCTTGTAAGTCTACCCACATAGTACCATAGTGGTGAAGAATAAAAGGATCTTTGCTAACACATTCTACCTCTGATGTCAACCAAGGTTTTTTACGATTTTGAGTATAATTTTTAGCTGCCGCAAAAGCACCCTCAGCAATACCTAAGTAAATATTAGCCAGGTTGAGTTGAGTTATACAAGAACGAATAGTAGTAAAAATAGAATTTTGGTTATATCTAGCACCAATTATTTCCTGGGGATAAACAATCACATTGTCAAAATTGATATTACCGCTATCCGTTTGGCGTTGTCCCATGCTATCCCAATCAGTATTAATTTTTACTCCTTCTCTGTCACTGGGAATGACTAAAATAATTAATTCTCCCGTTGTTTGATCAATAGCTGAAAGTGGTAAAATATCAGAATCAACAGAACCGGAACAAAAGCTTTTACTACCATGAAGTAAAAAGTGATTTTCCTGTGCTGTAATAACTGCTCTTTTGTCTCTAGGGTTAAGAGCATTACACCAAAACCAATTATGATTAACAGTTTCGCTATAGTAATATTGTTTCTGCTCAATTGTACCAAAGATATGGGGAATAACTACCCCAATTTGATGATATGAGAAAACATGAGCTAAGGAACTATCAACTTTAGCAAATTCCCGAATTATTTGGAATGTAGTTATCCAATTTGCGCCAATTCCTCCATATTCTTGAGGGATAATCAATTTCAGTAAGTTACTTTGTCGTAAACTCTCCCTTTCTTGCTTTGGTGTACCTCCTTGATTATCTCTTTCTATGGCAGTTTTAGCAAATTCTATTGCTAAAGATTGAGCTAAAATAATGTAATCTTTCCCTTCTAATTCTAAATCATTTCCCATTAATTTCAAAACCTACTTATCAAAAATCTTTATTCAATTTCTAACTGTTTTTTAGCCTGTTTTAATTGTTTCCACAAACTATGAATTTGTTTGTAAGCCTCCTGTGGAGATATTTTACCACCTGTTTGTAAATTACAAATATAATTTACCCGTTGAGCAAATTCTTGGAGATTAGCATTAAAAACTAAGTATTCCGGTTTAAACTGACCGTAATAGGAACTGCGAGGGTAAAGAAAATCACATATTTCAGATAGTAAGTCAGATTCTTGTCTCATGATTCGATTATCAGTATTGGTGATTAGACAGAGATACAAACTTGACATTTTACGGGCTTTGGGTTGTCAAGACCGATAACCCGATAGAGATAGAGTAGTTTTAAAATTTATCCTACGAGCATTACATATTTTTCTGAATTACGCAAGAGGTTTTTAGAGAATTGCTTTAAAAAAGATTATTACATATTTTTCTCAATTAGGTAAGAGGTTTTGAGTTCATTTTCTTAATTTCTGGGAGATTTGAGAAGTAGTTTCCAAGATTTATTTTTAGATTATTACATATTTTTATCAATTAGGCAAGAGGTTTTGAGTTAATTTTTCTTAATTTCTGGGAAAATTGAGAAACTTGTTAGAGTTGGTTAGGGTAGGACAAGAAAAATAACAAATAATAGCAAATAATAGGTTTATGGACAAACGTTATTTTTTGCAAATGGGTGCCGTATTAGTCGGTACAGCCTTTTTTTCCCGTTATATCAATTGGAGTTCAGAAACAATGGCGCTTTCTAATACAGAGTTTGCAGTGACTAAGACTGAAGAAGAATGGAAGAGTATCCTGACACCAGAACAGTTTCGGGTATTGCGGAAACATGGTACAGAACCTTCCCATACCAGTCCCCTGGATAAGCAATATGAACCTGGTACTTATGTCTGTGCTGGTTGTGGACAAGCTTTGTTTACTTCAGAGACTAAATTTAATAGTGGTACTGGTTGGCCGAGCTTTTTTAAACCAATTGAGGGAGCAATTGCTACCACTACAGACAGGTCATTTTTGATGACCAGAACTGAGGTACATTGCAGTAATTGTGGTGGACATTTAGGCCATGTATTCAATGATGGTCCTAAACCAACCGGTTTGCGCTACTGTATGAATGGTATATCACTACAGTTTATACCTGTATAGTCTAGTAATTTACACAGGGGGTAATTTCACACATAAAACCCCTTGTGTGATTCTATCAAAGGCAGGAAATTACAGCAAGTTCAGCTTGAGTGAGGTACTTAAATGTGGGCAGGATGCCTGCAACACAATAGTTTTATCATTAATATCTGTACTTCATAATACTGAGAAATGCTGTATAATATAGCAGGTATTATGGAGATGAAATTCTTGAACCCGCAATCAGTAAGGATTAAATAATGCAAGTTCTCAAAAGATCAATCAAGCCAGAAAGCTACATATCATTTCTATACACCTACCAAACTACTTGGGGAACTGCTGGTGATATTTGTTTAGTTCGTGAGTCAGTAGCCAAATCCAGCGGGGCGAAATTTGTAGGCCGGAGAATCCAATTAGCTATTCCCAAGGGAATGGAACGTGATTACGTACTCAATATCCCGGTAATAAAAATTGCAGGTCATGTGGGTGAGGGACATCTTAAAGACCCGCATTCGGAATGGGAGGCTTATGATGGTATAGATCCAGAATTAGCAACTACTGTTTTGAAAATTTGGGGTTTTAAATTGGTTGAATTGTAAGGGTTTTTAGCTTAAACATTGTCATGTTTGAGCTTAATTTACTGCATTTCCGTATATTCTCTAAATTTTCCATGAGAATCAAATTCAATCAAAATATGATTTAAAATTTCCGCCTTTTAAAACATTCTCGAAAGGATGAAAATTATTCCCAAGTAGCTACATTTCGCAGCAAATTAGGAATTTCACCCTGGGATAAAGGAAACTCTAAAATTGTTTCTCGATAACCCAAATATCCTGATTCAGTAAAGGATAAAAGCATTCTTTCCAGTGCTACCCAAACTTCTGATTCGTATTCCCAATCATGATAACGTTTAGCACGGCCAGCAATGGAACGTAAAGCCCAAAAGTAGGAATTTCTAACTACAGAACCGCCTTTTTTAAATTCTGGTACATCTTCCTTGTGAATAAATAAAATGTTATTTTCAATTCTGGATCTCATAGATAAAATAGAATATAGATAAAGCCACGCCGTAATATTATCATAAACTAAAATGCACCTAATTTATACAGGGGTTTCCGCTCTTATGAGGTACATATTAAGCCCCCTCTCGAAGAGCGGGGAGGGGGTTGGGGGTGGGGTGACTTTGTACCTCATAACATCGGTAAGTGCTGTATATTTGGGCGGGCAGGGATGCCCACCCCACAAGAATGTTATTTTTTATCCTGCTGTTTTTTCAAATAATTTTCAGCCCAAGCGTAACGGTTTGAGTCTTTTTTTCAAAGGAAATTCTTATGGTCTATGACAATACTTTACATTGTCCATAATGACGTAAGAGATGATCACATAAAACTAAGGCCACCATAGCATCAACCATAGGTACTGCGCGAGGTAAAACACAAGGATCATGTCTACCTTTTCCTGCTAAAACTGTTTCTTCACCTTCTTTTGTGACGGTTTTTTGTTCTTTTCTAATAGTGGCTGTTGGTTTAAAAGCCACTCTGATAATGATATTTTCGCCGTTAGAAATTCCCCCTTGAATCCCTCCAGAACGATTAGTTACTGTTCTAATTTCCCCATTTTCATCAATATAAAATTCGTCGTTATGTTCAAAACCTGTTAACAAAGTTCCGTCAAAACCTGAACCGATTTCAAAACCTTTACTAGCAGGAAGTGACATGACTGCTTTTGCTAAATCTGCTTCTAATTTATCAAAAACTGGTTCTCCTAAACCCTTGGGAACGTTTCTTACCACACACTCAACTACACCACCAATAGAATTACCATCTCGACCGGTTTTTTCGATTAATTCTATCATTTGATTGGCCATTTCCCCATCTGGACAACGGACAATATTACTTTCTACATCTTCTAAAGTAACTGTATTCGTATCTATTACGCCTTGTAAATCTTTAATGCGCTTGACATAGGCGATAACTTCTACATTTGCAACTTGATGTAAAATCTTTTTAGCGATCGCACCAGCAGCCACTCTACCTATTGTCTCACGGGCTGACGACCTTCCGCCACCTTGCCAATTTCTCAAGCCATATTTAGCATCATAGGTAGCATCTGCATGAGAAGGGCGGTATTTTTGCGCCATTTCATCGTAGTCTTGGGAACGGGTATCTTTATTTCTGACTAAGATAGCTATGGGTGTTCCCAGAGTTTTCCCTTCAAACACCCCAGATAATATCTCACAGGTGTCTGCTTCTTTGCGGGGGGTGGTGATTTTACTTTGTCCTGGCCGTCTTCTGTCTAGTTCAAATTGAATTTCCTCTGGGGAAATTTCCAGTTGTGGGGGACAACCATCAATTATAACGCCCACACCGCCGCCGTGAGATTCGCCAAAAGTCGTAATTCGGAAAAGATGACCAAAAGTGTTACCCATGATGTTGAGGAAATACAGTCTGAATTATGTATTTTACATGGTGTTGGGGATTTTAAGGCATTCTGTTGGTTATTTAGCAATGTTTTTTGTCTGAATCAGGATTTCCAGGATTTAAGGATTTTCAGGATGAGGTTGATTATCTATATCTATATTGTAAAGGTACTTTGCTCTAATTTTATTCAATTCACTCTTTTTAGCTAATATGCAAATAGCTTTTTCTAAGTTTTGGGATGCTGGTTCATAACCAGGTTTTAGTAACCATTTAACCATTTTTGGTAACTCAGGATGACCTTCTGTAAGCCATTCACAGTATTCATTAACGCTGCGGCTTTTCAAAAATTCAATATATTCTTGTATTCCAGATGATTTTGAATATGAATCATCATTAATTATATTTTGCAAAGCTGTAGTAATATTAATATCTAATGTTTGGTAATATTCATTAATTTTCTCGTTTAAAGAAGCTGCCAAATCAGGATATTTAATGAGTAGGTTTCTTTGTCCAAGGTAAGGATAAGTGACTGTGTTTCTTAGTTCAAATAAATCATCAAGTTCCGAAGTTTCTTTTAATATTTGTTCCAACAGGGATTTTTCATAGATATCAATATCAAGTCCTAACATTGAAGCAAATGTTTCAATATTTCTAAGTTGTGAAAGACTTAGTTGAAGATGATTCTCCTCCATGAAACCAAGGATTCCATTAGCAATTTCTTGTTCATTATCTGCAAATGAATTCTGGTATTTGAATCTATAAAGATGATTAGAAAGCTCATCCAATTTTTGTAAAGTTTTATTTTTTATTTCTCTTTTGTTAAGAATATCTCCTTTTTTTATAAATTCTAATTCAGTAGATTGAGATAATGATGTGTCAACTACTTGAATTATAATTTCATCTAGTTCTTCTAAAGGTATAAAAAGTTTTTGAAAAAATAATTGTATTCTTCCTATAGCTTTATTTTGCTCTTGTACCAGGTTAAATATTTGTATATCATTAGCCTTCTGATCGCTTCCCATATATTCTGATGGATCTTTTGACAAAGTAGAAATAATATCTTTAATGCTAGGAAACTTATTACGAAATTCAGTGTCCAATTTTTCCAGATTAATAACAATAATATTTCTAATAATTTGATGACGCAAACTCTCTTCCCAATCTTTCATTAAGGGAATGAACTCATCAATAAGCCATTTAGTTTTACGGATAACTCGAATATTATTCGTACCAGCTTTTTTGAATACTTCTTTAATTACATCTATATCAAAAGAATCTTTAAATATAAAATCTAAATTTTCTTCTACTGTTGGATTTAGATTAAATTCTTTATCAATTACTTTTTCACGATAGGTTTCTAAAGCAGTTTGTGAATCTTCATCAAGATTATCTTCATTATAAATTAGAATAATTTTGCATTTAAAATCTTGAACTAAATACTCAACAAATCCAAATATATCTTTTAATGGAAGCTGAGATTTTCTTTCTAAATCATCAATACAGATAATTGAATTACCATTAACGTTTAAATTAAAAAATATCTCCAGTAACAAATCACCACCTATAGTAAGTAATGAACCTGATAATCCAAAGTCTAGTTTTGGAGTTTTTTCTAATCTTCCAGAGTTGCGATTTAAAAATTCAATTAAAAATTCAAAAATATTATTAATTGGCTTAGGTTTTATATTTTTTTGATAATTAGCAAATATTCTTGCTTTCAAATGTTCAATTGAAGAAATACCAAAAACCGAAGCATATAAATAATCATTTTTCTGATGTTTGTCTAAAACAGTTCTGACTAAATGTGTTTTACCAACTCCCCATTTACCCTTAACAGCTAAAACTCTATAATTGTCATAATTGTCATTTTTCAAGAATTTCTCAATAATACTTTCTGCTTCTTTTCGATTAACTCCAGAATTTACTGGGTTTGTACTTTTAGCGAACATATCTAGATTATTATTCATAAAATCATCATCCTGTAAATCTTCAAATCCTGGAAATCCTGATTCAGACAAAAATAAATTTAAAACATCTTCTCAAATTCTGATAATGTTTCTATATATAATTCAACCGCTTCCTTAATATTTGCCTGTACTGCTTCTAATGAATCACCTTCAGATTGACACCCAGGAAGTTCAGGACAATAAGCATAATATCCATGTTCATCTTTTTCAATGACAACACTAACTCTATATGACATAAGTAAGTTTTGTTTGTTGATTAATAATTGGCTATTATATCATATTTATTCATAAATTATAGTATAGATTCACCTCTATCTTGCAAAACTATAAAAATTCCCATCCTGTAAATCCTCAAATCCTGAAAATCCTGATTCAGACAAAATATTTAACTACTTAATATTCTCCAGTTTCGTTAACCATTGATCAAAATGCTGACACTGATTACGTATTATATCCAACCCGATATCCATAGCAATTAAAGAACCATGTAAAGGTTTATCATATCCAGGACAACATCTAAGAATACGTTTAGAAGGTGCTGTTGTGGGACTATCATTAATATGTTCAGGTGAAGGAAATAATTTACGTTCACTTTCTAGATGTTCTACTACACTTTGATCAAACCATCCTAAAAAAGCTTGTGGATTACTATAAAGAAGTCCCTCAAACTCATGTACCAATAAATTAGGAATAAAATTTTGTTTTCCAATATCTACACCCATTTGTTTTTCTAGATATTCAGCTTTCTCAAAAGGGTTATCAGTAGTGGGAATAGAACTTTTACCAGGAAAATCTTTTGGTAATCCATACAAATCTAACATCGTAGTTACAAAAGCGGTGCTATCTTCAGAACATTTACGATATAATTCTTTTCTGATTTTTCCATAAGTTACCGCACCACCTAAAAGTATAGGCTTAACATATATATTTTGTTGCAAAAAATGATTATAAAGCAGTTCTCTAACAAAAGTTTCTTCCGTTTGTCCTTCTACAAAAATGTTGACTCGAATCATTTTGAAGGTCTACCTCCAATAATGTTCTTTTTCCATAACTCTCCTAAAGTATAATCTTCTAACCATTCTTGTAAATCATCCTCATTTAATCTACGCAGTAATGATTTACCATCTTTTCTATCTACAACAATCACATCATTTGCTGTAAATTCATTCAATAATTCCACAGATTGAGTAGAAACAATTACTTGTTTTTCTCTAGAAGCTGCACGCATTAAAGAAGCAAGAATAGTAATTGCATAAGGATGAAGACCTAATTCTGGTTCATCAACTAAAATAGTTTCTGGTTGTAAAATATCAGGTTGTAAAAATACCGTTGCTAAACATATAAAACGCAGTGTACCATCAGACAACAAATGAGCTTTAAAAGGGATATCCTGACCTTGTTCAAACCATTCTAGTTCTATAAAATCTTGATTATGTGGAGAAGGACGCAATAAAAAATCATCAAAAAACGGTGCAACAAGTCGGATTGTTTTGACAATTTGTTGATAAGACTGAGGATTATTGTTTTTTAATAAGTACAAGAAAGCTGCCAAATTACGACCATCTGGACGCAGGTAAATATTATCATTAATAGGAGTAGGCTGTTTTACATAAGCAGTATCACTGGTATCATGAAAATGATAAACCTGCCATTTTTTCATAGCTGGTAATACATAATAGTCCATCCTTGTACGACTACCTTCTAAAGCTTGAGTTTCAAAATGACCACTACTGATTCTAAGCTCACCCTTCTTGCTCCACCAAAAAGATTCTTTGGAGAACATCAAACGGTTATCCTGAGTGGGTTCAAAGGTAGCGAAGTAACCGTTTTGCCCAAAATATAGTTCAATTTCCAATTTTTCAGTTGTTTTTCTACCAAAATGTAATATTGAATCTGGTCCACCTTGACGACTAACAAAAACTTGTAGTCTCTTCTCAATCATCTGCTCAATCATCGGAAAAAAGCCAATAAAATTGGATTTTCCTGCACCATTACAGCCAATGAGTATATTAAGTTGAGAAAGCTGAAGGTCACATTCTGCAATAGATTTGAAACCTTTTAAAACAATCCTTGATAGCTGTCTTTTATTAGTTAGTTCGGTCATAGTTTTTATCTAGGTAAAACATATATATTTATGGAATCATCAAAATTCCCATCCTGTACATCCTCAAATCCTGGATATCCTGATTCTGACAAAATAGCTAACTATTATCCACTCGTGTTAACCTACTCAAAAAAATGTTATTAAAAAGGGGCATTCCAGATAAATACCCCGTCAATAATTGTCTAAAATTCCAACTTTCTACAACACCTTAAACGGTTTCTGCTGTTATTTCCGCTTCTGGTTCTATGTCTGGTAAACCATAGATAGAACGATAGAGTTTATCATACTCTTTAGCAGATTGATACCAACTGAAGTTTTGACTCATTCCCCGTTTTTGTAATTCCCTCCATTGGGGTTTGAAACGGAAACCTTCCCAAGCGCGTATCATACAAGTAAATAAATCCAAGGGTTCATACCTGTCAAAGCAATAACCTGTCCCTGCTTCATTGACTGGATCAAAGTGGCTGACGGTATCAACTAATCCCCCTGTACGACGAACAATAGGCACACAACCGTAACGCAAAGCCATCATTTGACTGATACCGCAGGGTTCAAAGCGGCTAGGCATTAAGAAGGCATCAGTACCAGCGTAAATGCGACGAGAAAGGGCATCATTATATAGCAGATAAGTGGACATACGTCCGGGATAGCGAGATGCAAGTTGCCACATTTGGGTTTCATAATAGCGATCGCCTGTTCCCAATAAGACAAATTGAGCATCCGTATAAGCCATAAATCGGTCAAGGATTTGTAATACTAAATCCATGCCTTTTTGTTCTACCAACCTTGTCACCATACCGATTAAAAAGGCATTAGAATTAACTTCTAAACCCATTTCTTCTTGCAGGGCTATTTTATTAGCTTTACGTTGATCAAGGGTATCTATGGTAAAGTTTTGAGGAATGTATTTATCATTAGCGGGATCATAAATATCGGTATCTATGCCGTTGATTATCCCTGATAATTTACCACTAATAAAAGATAATAACCCTTCTATTTCTTCACCATAGGCAGGGGTTTTTATCTGTTCAGCATAGGTAGGAGAAACTGTATTTACCTTATCAGCAAACTGCACTGCTGCGGCCATGGTATTATGTCCTTGCATATACCAGGGACACCAAGTAATTTTCTCTAAATACCACCGCCATGGTCCTTGATAAGCCAGGTTATGAATGGTGAAAACACTGGTTATATCTGGAGATTGATTTAACCATACGGGTAACATTCCTGTGTGCCAATCATGACAGTGGACAATTTCTGGTTTCCAGTAATTCCAGCAAAATTCCGCCGCACCATTGGCAAAAAGGGTAAATCTCCAATCTTCATCTTCCCCTCCGTAAATTCGCCTAGGCATGAAAGCGGAATGTCCGAATAAATACAAAGGAATATCAGTTCCGGGCAGTACACTTTCATAAACTGAAAAATCCTGAAACATGGCAGAACCTTTCCAGATAGGTTCTTCAGGGACAACCATTTTATCAGGCACAAAGCCATAATAAGGTAAGAATACCCGGACATCATGACCCATTTGTCTCAAGAATTTCGGTAATGCACCTACAACATCTCCCATACCACCAACTTTGGCAATAGGGGCAGCTTCTGCTGCTACAAATAAAATTCGCATATTTTTGTTAGTTATCAATTGTCCATTGTCAATTATCTTATGAGCCTCGTTGAATCTCGGTAAAGATTTGTTCCAAGATTTCTGTAGCCCCCTGTTGTCGCAAAATATCTGCTAATTCTGCTCCCAATTTTTCAGCATCAGCCGCCGCACCAGTGACTATATTCTGAACAATTTTTTGACCATCAACGCTGGCGACAAGTCCTTTTAACGTTAATTTATCACCAACTATTTCAGTATTTACACCAATAGGAACTTGACAGCCACCTTCTAAAACTCGTAAAAATGATCTTTCTGCTAAACAGCGATCGCGTGTTTGCGGGTGTTCAATAGCTTTAAGTAAGGTAATTACTTCCGTATCATCGGCGCGGCATTCTATCCCCAAAGCACCTTGTCCGACGGCATGGAGGGAGATTTCTGGGGAGAGAATTTGATGAATGCGATCGCTCATTTCCAGTCTTTCTAAACCCGCTACTGCTAAAATTAGAGCATCATATTCACCAGCATCCAGTTTCGCCATGCGTGTAATCAAATTACCCCGCACATCCTTAAATGTAAAATGGGGGAATTTATGCCGCAATTGTGCCAGCCGTCGCAGGGAAGAAGTGCCAATTACCGCCCCTGCGGGTAAAGTCTCCAGTTTTTCACCTTGATGCTTTTCGTGGAGTACCACCGCGTCTGCGGGGTTTTCCCGTTCTGTAATTGCAGCCAGTGTCAAACCTGGTGGTAAATTGGTGGGGAGGTCTTTGAGAGAATGGACGGCAAAATCAATCTCTTTATTGATCATGCCCAATTCCAGTTCTTTGGTAAATAGTCCTTTATCGCCAATTTTAGCCAATGCTACGTCGAGAATTTTGTCCCCTTGGGTAGACATGGTATGAACTTCAAAAGTAATATCGGGAAAGCTTTTCTGGAGTTGGGCTTGTACCCAGTATGTTTGAACTA
>JBJUHT010000088.1:0-15675 GCA_046070105.1 Dolichospermum sp. | reverse complement strand
TTTAATATTTCCACCGCTGTGGCTTTTGTGGTCGCTGCTGCTGGTGTACGGGTGGCTAAACATGGTAGTCGTTCTGCTTCTAGTCTCACGGGAAGCGCTGATGTTTTAGAGGCTCTGGGAGTTAATTTGACTGCTACCAGTGAAAAAGTCCAAGCCGCAGTCCAAGAGGTGGGAATTACCTTTTTATTCGCACCGGGGTGGCATCCAGCACTTAAATCCGTTGCGCCATTACGGCGAAATCTCAAGGTGAGAACTGTATTTAATTTACTTGGTCCTTTAGTAAATCCCCTGAATCCTAATGGCCAGGTGATTGGTGTGTTTGATCCGAAACTCATAACTACTATGGCTGAAGCTTTGCATCTCCTGGGGACACAAACGGCTATTGTTTTACATGGTCGAGAAAAATTAGACGAGGTTGGTTTAAGTGATATTACTGATTTAGCAATCTTGAAAGATGGTCAAGTATCCTTAACTACTCTTAATCCCCAGGAGGTGAATGTCAAAGCTGCTGATATTACCGCTGTTAAAGGTGGTAATGTACAAGAAAATGCTGTGATTCTCAAGGAAGTTTTGCAGGGAAAAGGAACGCAACCACAACAAGATATAGTGGCGTTAAATGCGGCCTTAGCATTGCAAGTAGCCGGGGTTGTTCCCTGGTTAAGTCATGCTCAGGGGGTGACTCTAGCTAAGGAAATTTTACAAAGCGGTAGTCCCTGGAGAAAGTTGGAACAGTTAATTCAATTTTTGAAGGAGTAAGCTCTGAGTGGGTTTGGGGACGAAATTCTACAACATGACGTTTGATAGTTATATCGTAATTACCGAAAAAGTCATGTCCTAAAAGTCCTGTTTCTAATTCCGTACCAGCGATCGCTACTGAAACTTTATTTACCTTTATACCTTGGATTTCCATAGAATCAAGGTAGCCAGTGGGAAATTCCACAGCTTTAGCACTAGCCGTATTAGCTTTAGCTTTACCCGTCGGTATTACACCTAAAGCTGCTGCTATTTTTTGAGTAATTACAGTTCCACTTGCACCTGTATCTACAATCATTTCAAATTGTTGTGTACCATTGAAAGTAACTTCAATGATTGGTGTACCACCCATTCGCCGCTTAATTGGGACAATAAATACCTCATTTTGGCGGGGGAGCATTGCTAATGGCGGTTCTGAGCTTTTAATAGTAGTTTGTGGTTTGGGAACATCAATGATCACTGGTTGTGGCTGAGTAACAGAAGATGTTATATCTGTTGGTTTTATTTTTTGACGAGCATAAGCAACTTGACGACGATACTCAACAATTTGGCTTTGAGCAAAAGTGAAATTGCTACTATTACGCTTAATTTTTTTCATAAGAGCGATCGCATCTTCAAGCAAATCTATTACCAGATTCCAATCATCCACAGAGACAGCAGTTTCGCTGATACTTTTAGCAGTATAAGCTTGATCAAGAGCCATTTCCAAAGTGCTTAATTGAGTCGGAGAAGATATTAATGGGTTTGATGTTGGACTGACCAACGGTTGTTTAAATTGACTAGGAGAATGAATTGCGGCCAAACTCCCAGTAGCCAAAGACGGCTTAGATTCACCCGTGGTTATTTTCTGCTGATCTTGATTACAAGCAACAGTTAGAAACGCTAAACTAACCGAACAAGGAATGAGGGCTAGACGAGACAAAGAGTATTTAAGCATAATGGATATTTTAACTGCCCTGGCTGCTCTTACCAAGTTTAACCCTGCCACCAAATTAAAAATGCTTGGCCGTTTAATCATTGCAAAATTAAAGTTTTGATTGGGAATTTCTGGTAATATGTATATATATATGGTTTTTTGCAAAAGATTGTTTGTATAGTAATTACGGGAAAGTTCTTGGTTGCCGATGAATATGGTATAGAAATATTCAAAACTATCATTTATATACAAGTAGAGGTATTAACCATGTCTAGCGCGGTTTTAATTGATTTTGATCAAATTTATCAAGTTCGGGGCAATAAGGTTGCTTCTACTTCAAAATTTGATGATCTTGCTTCATGTTTTAAAAAAGCATCTAGAGATATCAAAGCTGAGTGGAGCAATTTTTCGACTGAACAACGTGATTACTTAAGAGATTTTGCCTACTCTTGTATTGAACCAACCCAGAAAGCTACAGGGTTTTTGGAGATTCTCAAATCAAAAATTTATTTGCTCTTTTTGAATCTTACCTCCCAACGAGAATCTTTTGATGCTTGTGTTCATGCTATTGATTTCTTAGTTGATACAATTCTTGATTGTATTGAGCAAGATGATCCCGGTTATCAGGCTGTTTTATCTGATACTTTAGAGGAATTGCGTTTAAATTACGAACGGATTCCAGAAGTAAAGCCGGAGGATAGTAGTGTCTGGTTGCGAAATATATTCGATGAGGCCATTGCCGAAGTTTAAGCTTAGTCTTATTAGGCTTGTTAAAACTCACTACAAAAAAAATAAAAGAGCTAGAGATTCATTTGAGACTTTGATACAAAATTATACAGAGACTCTTGCCAAAGATCCGTTTTTTGATGAATCAGATAGCGAGAATTTTCCTAAAGGTGCTTACAAACCAGATTTTGAATTTAGAAAAATTCGGTTTTTTATGCCGGAACTTCAAGGTGCTTCTCGTAGAGGCCGATTTATGTATGTTGTTCATCAAGCTTCTTGTTCTGTCTATCTCATATGGGTTTATACCCATGAAGAATATCCTAAAAGACCTAGCGATCAAGACTTGAAAGAACAACTGACAATTATAGAAATGAATATTGTAGAGTCCCCACCTTCATAAACCATGAGAAAATATACCTTTACAGTCTTCTAAAAAAATAAGTTATAGAAGATATAAAACCCCTTTATCTCTCCAATTACCAATTACAAACAATCTATGCCTCTATCTGAAACAATTCCGGCACTATTGGTCCTAGCAGACGGCTCCACTTATCGCGGTTGGTCTTTCGGTGCTACAGGGACCGCCATTGGAGAAATCGTATTTAACACTGGTATGACCGGATATCAAGAAGTGTTAACCGATCCTAGTTACTGTGGACAGATCGTTATTTTTACTTATCCAGAATTAGGTAATACTGGTATTAATAATGAAGATGAAGAGTCTAATAAACCTCATGTTCAGGGAGCGATCGCTCGGAATATTTGTCACAAACCAAGTAACTGGCGTTCCACCCAATCCCTACCCAAATACCTGCAAAAGCACCAAATACCGGGGATTTATGGCATAGATACCCGATCGCTAACTCGGAAAATTCGGATGTGTGGAGCAATGAATGGTGGTATTTCCACAGCAATTCTCGACGAAACAGAATTGTTAGAAATGGTACAAGCTGCTCCCAATATGACGGGATTAAACTTAGTTAAACAAGTAACTACAAAAGCCGTTTATGAATGGCAAGAAACCACAACAGCCCCTTGGGAATTTAACCCTGAAGCGGTAGCTAAAATTAGCGAAACCTACACCGTTGTGGCCTTAGACTTTGGAATCAAGCGGAATATCTTGCGGCGTTTAGCCAGTTATGGTTGTCGTATTATAGTTGTTCCTGCCGATACACAACCAGAAGAAATTCTCAAATACAATCCAGATGGTATTTTTCTCTCTAACGGACCTGGAGACCCGGCCGCCGTCACAGAAGGTATTAATACCACCAAAGCCTTACTAGACAGCCAAAAACCCATGTTTGGCATTTGTATGGGACACCAAATTTTAGGTCACGCGCTCGGAGCAGAAACCTTTAAACTAAAATTTGGACATCGGGGTTTAAATCAACCAGCGGGACTGCAAAAGCGAGTAGAAATTACCAGCCAAAATCACAGTTTTGCCCTTGACCCAGACTCCCTACCAACTACAACCGTTGAAGTCAGCCATTTAAACCTCAACGATTTAACCGTAGCAGGAGTGCGACACAAATCCCTACCTGTGTTTTCTGTTCAGTATCATCCAGAGGCCAGTCCTGGACCCCATGATGCTGATTACCTGTTTGAACAGTTTGTGCTAGAAATGCAAGCAGCACGTCAATAAATTTTAGATTTTGGATTGCCGATTTGAGATTAAACCTGGGGATAAAACCACTCAAATCTCAAATCTCAAATCTCAAATTCTTAGCCATAGACAAATTGCTCACAAACCATCTACACTAGAGAGTTTACTTTTAGTAAAAAGCATGAGGAGGAAATTATAGCTGAACCACTAAATTTAACCGTGAGCCTGAGAGGTACACGCGAACTCCGGGATAACTGTCAGCTATTCCGCCTCACAGGCTTATTAGACGCTTTCTCTGAGCCAACATTTCGGAAGACACTCAGTAGTAAAATTGATGAAGGTCCAAAACACATAATTTTGGATCTCTCACAAATAGACTTTGTGGATAGTTCTGGCTTGGGAGCGCTGGTACAACTAGCCAAGCAAGCGCAAAACGCCAGTGGTACTTTACAAATTGTCACTAATGCTCGCGTCACCCAAACCGTTAAGCTTGTTCGTTTAGAAAAGTTTCTTTCCCTACAAGTGTCAGTTGAGGAGGCCTTAGCAAATCTCAAGGCATCTTGATTATTTGACTGGAAAATCTAAATTAGGCTATCCGATGTTAAAGGATAGCTTAATTTTGACAGAGAAAAAATCTATCTTTTCAGTGTGGTGATCAAGTAAAAACACTTAATTTAATGTAGAATTTTCAAAAAATTGTAGGTTGGGTAGAACAGAGTGAAACCCAACATTGGCAGGAGTTGATCAGATTTTGTTCCTCAAATCAATCTCCATAAACCTGAAATTTCCGACTTATATCATGTCCGGTTGAACACTTACAGCACTTTCTGGTGTTATGAGGTACACCACGGGCGGGCAAGATGCCCACCCCACAAGAGTTTTATTATTAAAATTTGTACCTTATGGCAATGGAATCTCCTGTATCATATCTGTTGAGGCTGGTAATGGGTAATTGGTAATTGGGAAAAGGCAATACAATGATCAACTAGATCCTAAGTGATTGAGCAGATATGATATTAAAGCAATTTTAATGTACTTGTACCACACTTTTGTTTTTATATTCCTTTCTTCCTTTGCGACTTTGCGCCTTGGCGTGAGACTTGAAAATGTGGTTTATTTACGTAAAAATCACTGTAAAGGAAACATATTATTCTATAATAGAAATTCTGAAATTTTGATAGCAACACGATCCTAGTCGAAAACACTAACTGTGAATAAACGTAAATCATCTGGTTTAAGTGACGCTATACTATGACAGCCCACCCAATTAGTTGATAGGCAAAAGAAAACAATACCAGTAAATTTTGGCGATCGTTACTAATCGTTACTAATTTATAATATGCTAAGTATGCGAATATTACTTTGACAATCAAAGTAATGTTGACAAAAATTGTCTCCCGATGTAGTGCTTTTATAAGGAATGATTAATCTGTGAAGTCGAAGGAGGAAACAGCCCAACATGAAGAAGATGAAACTACCGCGCAGGATTCATCAGACATTAACCCATGGTTGGTAAATGCGACCCAACTGCCCCAGCAAATATCCCCAGAGCAAATAAAACAGATATCTCCTTCCGCTTTAGCTTATTTGGGGGATGCAATTTATGAATTATATGTTAGAATGTTTTTTCTGTGGCCACAACAACGACTGGAAAACTACCATCGTTGTGTAGTGGATCAGGTAAGAGCAGAAACACAAGCGATACATTTGCGAATGTTAACTCCTTACTTGAGGAGTAACGAATTAGAAATTGTCCGCAGAGGTCGTAACTCTGCCCATTGTCGTCATAAACGACTCAATCCCGAAATTTATCAACAGGCAACTAGTCTAGAAGCCCTAGTTGGCTATTTATATCTTACTGATTACCCTCGTTTAACCGAACTTTTACAAAAACTCCCTCTGGAAAAATAGTCAGAAGCTGCATCTGGCAATTATTACTGATTTGTAATGGTTCATTAAATGAATGTCATCGGGCTGTTCACTGATTTAAATCAAACCTCAATACTGAAATACTGCTATGGCAAGTCAACCCAAAAAAAATAATTCCGCGAACCAATCTAAGCGTGGGCAACCCGTAAAAATTAAGGGTAAGCGTGTTGTTTCTCGCTCTGTACGTAATCAACAAGGGCAAAAAAGCGATCAGCCTCGCACCTCTTATGGTGCTGATAAATCCCCAGAAGTTAGATTAAATAGAGAAGATAGACCTGATACTCCTAAACTCCGCACCTCTTATGGTGCTGATAAATCCCCAGAAATGAGATTAAATAGAGAAGACAAGCCTTATACTCCTAAACTCCGCACCTCTTATGGTGCTGATAAATCGAAAGCCATAAGATTAAATAAGGAGGATAAACCTGATACTCCTAAACTCCGCACCTCTCGTTATGGTGCTGATAAATCCCCAGAAATGAGATTAAATCGAGAAGACAAGCCTTATACTCCTAAACCTCGCACCTCTCGCTATGGGGCTGATAAATCCCCAGAAGTTAGATTAAATCGAGAAGACAAGCCTTATACTCCTAAACCTCGCACCTCTCGCTATGGTTCTGAGCAGTCTTCAGAAATCACATTAGCTGAAAGTAAACCCTTCAATGCTAGATACCGTCCCTCTTACCCATCTTCTCAGCCGTCTTTAGAAATTACACCCACAGAAGAAAGTGATCTCATTTACGGTCGTCACCCAGTTTTAACTGCTTTAGAAAATGAACGTAGCATTAACAAGCTGTGGATTACTACCCGCCTCCGTTATGATCCCAGATTTCATCATTTGATTTTGCAAGCTAAGGATAATGGCGCGGTTATTGATGAAGTTGAACCAATGCGGTTAGACCAAATTACTGGTCGGGCTAATCACCAAGGAATAGCCGCTCAAATTTCTCCTTATTCCTATACTGAATTAGAGGATCTGATTACTAAGGCTAAATCTATTACTGATCCTGTCATTGTTGTTGCCGATGGGATTACTGATCCCCACAACTTAGGGGCAATTATTCGCACAGCAGAAGCTATTGGCGCTCATGGTTTGGTGATTCCCCAAAGAAGAGCCGCAGGAATCACCTCAACGGTGGTGAAAGTGGCAGCGGGAGCATTAGAAACCTTTCCTGTCGCTAGAGTTGTCAATCTTGGTCGGGCTTTAGAACAGTTAAAAGAAGAAGGTTTTTGGATTTATGGAACTGCTGTTACAGGTAGCGAATCATTGCAAAGCGTTAAATTTAGTGGTCCGGTGGTTTTAGTCGTGGGTGGTGAGGGTGAAGGTCTGGGAATGTTAACACAACGTTCTTGTGATGTTTTGGTGTCTATTCCCTTACAGGGTAAGACTCCTAGCCTCAATGCGTCCGTGGCAACTGGTATGGCACTTTACGAAATTTATCGTCAAAAATCGCAAAATATGCTGTACTTTGATAAGCTACAAACAATTGCTTTGAAAAAAGAATAGTCAAAGGGTTTGTAGTTAAACTAGTCGGGGTAAAATTGGAGAAAGCTGATTTTGTAGACAAATATCCACGAAATCAGCAACTATAAAGAAATGTAAAAGATAATAAATTTAACCTATTCTCACACACTCAGTCACACCTTTATCATTCAGCGAAAACCATGAAAACAGTTTGGAATAACCTTCAAGAAGGGTTGCTTAATACATTAAATGTCCTGGGACTTGCCTGGTGGGTTAAAATTATCACACAAAATCCCCAATGTACATACTACTTTGGTCCGTTTTTAAGTTCTGGGGAAGCAAATAAGGCCAGTCTTGGCTATATAGAAGATTTAGAAATTGAAGGAGCGCAGGGAATTATAGTCAATGTAGAACGTTGTAAACCTAGTGTGCTGACAATTGCTGAAGATTTGGGGGAATGGATTGACCGTAAAGTAAAGCCTGTCTTTAGCGGTCAAATATAGTCTCACAAGTAATTGGGCTGTCACTGTTCTCAGGTTAATCCTGGGAACGAATTTTGTATCGAGTTTAAATAACATTACAGTGATTTTTAGGTAAATAAACCACATTTTCAAGTCTCACGCCAAGGCGCAAAGTCGCAAAGGAAGAAAGGAATATAAAAACAAATGTGTGGTACAAGTACATGAAAATTGCTGTGGAATAATAAAAGTATTGAAAATCTCAAAGATGCTATCAATTGTGTTTTAATGCCTGCCATTATTGATGTATTGATGCGAGAATAGCATTTATGCAAGCTATTAGAAAATAGTATCATCGGGGGTGATTTGGTATTTACAGCACTTACCAATGTTATGAGGTACAAGATCACCCCACCCCCAACCCCCTACCCGCAAGCAGGGAGGTGGCTATGATGTACTTCATAACAAAGGAATCTGCTGTAATTCATCTCACCCTCTGCTGATTAGATCATGTAAAACAGTTAAAACTATTCCCTATTCCCTATTCCCTATTCCCTGTTCCCTGTTCCCTGTTCCTAAACAAGCGTTGTATTTAAGGATCTTCTGGAAACACCCATTTTGGTGGTTCTGTCATTTTTTTCCGCAATCTTTCTTCAGCTATTTCTAGCATTTTGTCTAGGGAAGTTTCGGCGATAAATTTTGAAGTTGATTCTTTAAACTCGATATTAGGACATTTATCACCTAAAACACATCCGTTAACACAAGCTTCAGCACAGTTAATTTTTTGTTCCATAATTAATTCCGCCAGAATTTTTACTATTATTGGTAATGGGTAATTACCTTATTTCTTTCTTAAACTAGTGTACTGTAGGGGTTTAAGATTGTGCTTTTCTTCTATCCCGGAAGTAGAATAACCCTTGATGTCTGAATTATTGGCTAATACTGGAACTATTGCGGCGATCGCTACTGCTGTTGTCCCTCAACAAGGTAGTGTAGGTATTGTACGGGTTTCTGGTGATCATGCCATAGCCATCGCTCAAACTCTATTTTATGCCCCAGGGCGACAAATTTGGGAAAGTCACCGGATTCTTTACGGTTATATCCGTCAACCTCAAACAAAGCAAATTATTGATGAGGCTTTATTATTGATCATGAAAGCCCCCCGTTCTTTTACCCGTGAAAATGTAGTAGAATTTCATTGTCATGGGGGAATTATGGCGGTACAACAAGTGTTACAATTGTGCTTAGAAAATGGCGCAAGATTAGCCCAACCGGGAGAATTTACTTTAAGAGCATTTTTAAATGGTAGATTGGATTTAACCCAAGCGGAAAGTATCGCTGATTTGGTGGGAGCAAAATCACCTCAAGCTGCTCAAATGGCTTTGGCTGGGTTACAGGGTAAATTAGCTCAACCTATTCGCAAATTACGGGCTAATTGTTTAGATATTTTGGCAGAAATTGAGGCTCGAATTGATTTTGAGGAAGATTTACCACCTTTAGATCAAAAAAGAATTATTACCGAAATTGAGCAAGTGTCCGGGGAAATTAACAAATTATTAGCAACAAAAGACAAAGGTGAATTATTACGAACTGGTTTAAAAGTGGCCATAGTGGGGCGGCCAAATGTGGGAAAATCAAGTTTATTAAATGCTTGGAGTCGGAGCGATCGCGCCATTGTCACAGATTTACCAGGAACAACCCGTGATGTGGTAGAATCTCAATTAATTGTAGGAGGGATTCCCGTACAGGTGCTAGATACAGCGGGGATTCGGGAAACAACAGATCAAGTAGAAAAGATTGGTGTAGAGCGATCTCATCGTGCTGCTAATGCTGCTGATTTGGTGTTATTTACTATTGACGCTACCGCAGGTTGGACACCAGCAGATCAAGAAATTTATGTACAAGTAAAACACCAGAATGTAATTTTAGTAATTAATAAAATTGACCTGATTTCATTAGCAGAACAAGAAAACCTTAAATCCCAAATCCTAAATCCTAAATCCCAAATTGTCACGGCCGCAGCCATAAATCAAGGAATTGATCGGTTAGAAATGGCGATTTTAGAAATAGTTCAAGCCGGAAAAGTTCAAGCTGCTGATATGGATTTGGCAATTAATCAACGCCAAGCAGCAGCTTTAATAAAAGCGAAAAGCGATTTAGAACAACTGCAATTTACAATCACTGAACAATTACCCTTAGATTTTTGGACAATTGATTTAAGAGGTGCAATTCAAGCATTAGGAGAAATCACCGGTGAAGAAGTTACAGAATCAGTTTTAGATCGGATTTTCAGTAGGTTTTGCATTGGTAAATAAATCAGATCAGTTCATATTTTTTATTCAGTAATATCGCTATTTTAATATTTCCTAACATTTAGTTGTATGGGGATTTTCAAATTTCCCAGGTTCACTAACGAACAATTGATTTAAAATCACCTTACCTGAAGGATCTATTACTTCTAATCTGATCAATTCCCGTTGCACAATTTGCCAAGAAACTCGATATTTATATTTAGCATTGGTCCACGTGAATACCGGACGTGCTTGAGTACCAGATGCTTTAGCACCAATTAAACAAATTTGTTTACCTGTTTTGAGATTGACGTTTTTATAGTAAAATTTACCTTGATTTTGCCAAAGTGTTAAATTCCAACTGGGTGGTTGTATTTGTCCTTCGACATCAAAAAATTTTCCCTCTGGAAAAGCAAGATTAGCTACAGCTTGACTGGGAACACAAACATCTGCAACTATGGGTAAAGAAAGACCCAAAACTAAGGACAGTGCTATGGCTTTGATTTGCATCATAATTATTCACTCAATACTAACTCAATACTAATATTACTCTTCTATTTTTTACAGCAACTTGATTCTAGTTATAATGCTTAATTATATCATTGAAAATGGTTAGTTTATTGTCTGGCTTTTACCATGGAAAAAGTATTTTTATTTAATGAAGAATAATCAAAAGTCAAGGTTAAAACTGAAATTTAGTTCTAACCTTGCTATTTGTAAATTCATAATTTACGCAATTTTCATAGCAATGGCTATCGCATTTTCCAGTTCATCCTGTAGTAAAGTTGTGAGGATAAACACCTCCTGTACTGTTTTACCCTGACGCGCAATGATTTTATACCCACCACGAATAGGTACTGACACACGCAACTGCATTTTGGGAGCATGACCCTTAGACCGGCCAATAACCGCCGGTGTAACAGTAAGAATGCCATTATGTTGACACAAACGTTCTAAAATAGGAATGAGACCGGGAATATGGGTAGAGTGATTCCAAACAAGTCTACCATCGGTGGGTTTAGACATATTAGGCTGCTTCCAGGGGAGCCATTGTCAACCCAGCGCGACGTAGTTGCTGGTGGTATAATTCTGCTGGTTCTTGGGGTCCTGTCCAGACGATTGCTAGTCCTTCGTAGTGGACCTGATTAGTCAGATCCCACGCGCGATCGCTTGACATACCGGGAATATACTTCATTAAGCATTCAGCGACGTGCTGAAAAGTGTTAAAATCATCATTCAAGACAATCACCTTATAATTAGGATAGGTTTTACGAGTCACTTGATTAACTCGGTCAGGTGTCACAGTTGGTGCTGAAGCCATAGTATACACATCTACAAGTTTGATCACCATAAAAAAATGAGCCAAAAACAACTTTGTTTACTAAGATTACAAATAACTAGTTTAATCTATTGCTGACTGAGTTAGTAGTCAAATACAAGCCGATAATTTCTAAAAATAGTAGTTGACATTGATCATGTAATTAATACTTTACCTTTTCAGGACTGAGGATATAAGATCCAGAATATAATTGAAATCAGAATCTATAAACATGATAACAGGTGAGAAAATGAACACCTTTTCACTCTATACAAATGATTTTCATGCTTGGACTCAAGAACAGGTTAATTTACTCAAAACTCAACAATGGGATATATTAGATACTGTTAACCTAATTGAAGAATTAGAAACCTTGGGAAGAAAAGAAAGACAAGAATTAAGAAATAGATTAGCCCTATTGCTAGGACATTTATTAAAATGGCAATTTCAAACAGAAAAACGCAGTAGTAGTTGGTTGAGTACAATTCGAGAACAACGTATTCAAATCAAACTACTTTTACAAGATAGTCCCAGTTTGAAACCTTATTTAGAAGAAGTTTTTCTCACAGCTTACGAATTAGGTTTAGCATTAGCAATGAGAGAAACTCAATTAGGTCAACAAATATTTCCCGAAATATGTCCATACACTTGCGAACAAACCCTCAATTCTGAATTTCTACCAGATTAAGTTTTATATCTTCGACTTTTTTGAGAAGTTGGGTATCTGGGAATCTTGTTTTTAGAATCAGATTTTATCTAGCGCCAATCATCCCAATTTTGGTTAAAAATAGAAGTATCAGGAAAAGCCGTGGGATTACCATTTTCCGTCAAAATCTGTTTTAAGATTTCTAATTGCGGTTCTCGTCTAGGTAAATCATTAACCAATTCATAGGGGTCAATTCCTTGTTTTAACGCAAAACTAGCCACAGTTCCCGCAGCAGCACCAGCAGACCATTCAAAAGAATGAACTCGATAAGCAGCAGCAGCAATATGACTAGTAGCAATACTTTTTCCTCCTACCAATAAATTATCAATTTTTTGGGGAATCATTGCCCGGAGTGCAATTTGGAAAGGATAAGCAAAACCCGCACCTCTTCTTTCTCCCGCACGTTCCGTATTACCAGGTAATTCCGCTGGAGTTTTTGTCATACAAGGATGAAAATCTATCGCATAATGACCAATACCTACAGCGTCAGGATAAATTGTAGAACGACTTCTGCGAACAACTTTTTCGGGAGGAATTTTACCCATAATTACAGATGTTACTTCTAAACCAGCCAGGGTTGCTTTTAAATTGCGATACATATTTGCTGGGAGATTTTTTCGATAATATTCATCATTATAATTACGACGAGAAATATCAACTTCCCAAATCCCAAAACCTTGCGGTTGTCCCCAACTGGGACGGCCAATAATACGTCTTCCTTCCCTGATATAGGGGTATTTAGATAAACCATGAACCGTCCCCATAGGTGAATCTAAACCTGTTAAAAAACGAATATTTGTTTGCGGTTGTTTGACCCCTTTTCCTAATTGAGAATCTGTAGTTTCTGCATACAACCAATAGAAATAAGAAAAGGCATTTTCTTCAGCTTTGCGGAGGGTTTCTATGCGTAGTCCACCTTGCCAACCTCCTGGTTTTAACTGTCCAGAATTTTCTAATTGTTGACGAGTGTAAATGAGATTATCTGCGGCTGTTCCTGGACGGTAATCATTTCCCCAAGTCCAGTTTTGCATGGAAATATCCCCTGGTGTGGGTACGGTAAATTTCACGCCATTAAATTTAGTTAATTGTCCTGTTTGGGGACTCCAAATTCGGCGATAAGTAAATACTAAATCAAAGTTTGCTAATCGTTTTAATTCATAACTAAAATATGGTGCATATTGGGGATAAAATGATGGTATTGTGATTTGTTGCGGTGATTTTGTTGCCTCCATAGCAAAGGTATAAGTAAAACCTTGAGTACAATAAGGATCATTTTTTCTGCTAGAAGATGAAGGTTCAAGATGAGAAAGTGCATCAATTCCTAAACGGTAAGGAACATCTGCTAAAGCAACAATTTCTCCAGTTTCACTTGTGTCTATAATGTACCATTTTCTCAACTTATTGGGAGTTGGTTTAGGAAGAAAACGAATAATATTTTTACTGAACAAAGATGAGTTTTCATAACTATAAGCATCTGCAATAGTTTGGGATAAAGTATTAGTATTTAAAGGTCGTGTACCTGGTAATGGTTGATGTTGAATTGCGATCGCATTATTAATAATTTTACCATCTGGACTAATTTCTAAATCTTTAATTACTGTATTCGCAAAAAAATGTAATTTCCCCTTGCCTTTCTTTTCCGCATCTTTGAGCATTTCTGTGATAATATTATGAGCATCACTAGGAATAAAACAGGAATCACTTACCCAACATTCACCAGGGTTAAGTTTACCATATTTGCGTTGAATACGGTTTCTTAATTCCAAATATCCACGGGCATAGAATTGTTGATATCTTTGAGTTGGTCTTTCGTCTAATGCAGATGTCCCTTGAGAGGAAATTTGTCCTCCCAACCAGTCGGTTATTTCTGTTAAACAAACTGTTCTTCCCATAAGTAAAGCTTCATAAGTTGTTGCTACTCCTGAGAGTCCACCACCCACGACTAGAAGCTCACAGTTGACAGTTTTATCTGGAGTCCGTGGGGGAGTAGCTGTAACTCCATAAGGAGCGAGGAAGGTGGTAAATAAGCTAAAACTAATGAATGTTTGTAAGCCTTTCTTGTATCTTTGTTTCATGGTTTCTGCACTCTGTACACTACTACGTCAAATTACAGCAGATTCCATTGCTATGAGGTACAAATTTTAATAATAAAACTCTTGTGGGGTGGGCATCTTGCCCGCCCGTGGTGTACCTCATAACACCAGAAAGTGCTGTATATAGGTTATCATTGGGGAAAGGTTCTTTGCAAGATTGGTAGGGTAGCGACTTTCCTCTGATCATTTTTTTTATTTGTTTATTTTCATAACTTACGCAAAAACTCTCTGAAACTCTTATTCCTTCGTGTATTTCGTGTCTTCGTGGTTAGTTTTTCCATTACTTATTGTTTCCACTTTCTACCCTTTAGTTTCTAGATGTCCTCTCTTTGATTTATCCATAATTCCATCCTAGAATAGCTGATATTTCACCCCAAATCTGTTAATATCGAAAAGCCTAAAAATTTAGTAACCTGACACTAATCATCTATCATAGATGCAATATAAACACACCATTGTCAAAACTAACTACCGACTAGGGAAAATTGTCATGAAGAACAAAAACCCCATATTCTCAAATTTAGCTTTAAAAAGTACCATTTTCTACTTACCTTTACTGTTATTAACGGCTTTTATTAGTCAAAACATTGTAACATCTGCTACTGCTCAGGTACTATCAAATCAGCACCAGGAAAAATTAGCGCAAAAACCAGTCAAATCTGATTTAGAAATTGCTTTTACTCGCACAAATACCTTAATCAATATTTGGTTAACTATTTTAAGTTTATTTCCTGTAGCTTTAATTGCGGTATTATGGTTTTTTCGTCGAGCTATAATTAGGGAAATTGTAGAGCGAGGAATGCAACAAATTCAAGGGATTGAAAATTTGCAAACTCAATTAACTACAGTTCAAGTAGAAGCTAAAAACCTAATTCGAGAATCTCAAAATACTACCCAAGAATTAGCACAGGAAGTTAATAGTTTTAAACAAAAGATTCAGGGTGAACAAGAAAATTTATCCATGCTTTTATCTGATTTACCTAAATCAAAACAAGAGTTTTTAACAGCTTTGGAAATTGAGGTGAAATCTGCTCAAGAAAATATTAGTAATTTAGAGTTTACATTGAATACTCAATTAGAACGATTAAATTTATCTGCTCAACAGCAAAAAATTACAATTGACAATATCAAAAAATTAGAAACTGAGCTATTTTCTGAATTTATCAAACTCAAGTTAGAGGTGGAAAATCAAAAGGATATTGCTATTGTTGACATTGAACAATCTCGCAGTAATTTAATATCTCAATTTAACTTAGTAGAGTCAGAAGCTCAAGCACAAAAATATCAGACTTTTGAGAATTTAGTCAAATTACAAGTAGAATTTACAAGTGAATTATCTCAATTTCAATTAGATGTTAAAAATCAAAAAGATATAGTGATCAACAATATCGAAAATCTCAATAATCTATTTAAATCT
>JBJUHT010000087.1:0-12297 GCA_046070105.1 Dolichospermum sp. | reverse complement strand
TTTATACTGGGTTTAATATTCATACTATATTAGCAGCAAGGTCAATTAATTCTCATGGTCAAAAACGAGGAAAAATAAATGAATTATTAGTAACTTCTTATTAGTTATTAGATTAAAATTGTAGGTTGGGTAGAACAAAGTGTTCGCGTAGCGTGCCGAAGGCATAACCCAACATTGTAAAATCTAACGAGGTATTTGAAAATTGTTAGGACTTACGCACAAGTCACGGAATAATGAACCACGAAGGAACGAAGAGAACGAAGAAAAGAGGGTTTGAGAGATATTTTGCGTAAGTCCTGATTGTAATTTATTACACTATTAGTAATAGTAGCAACTAGAAGTCGCGGTTCATCTTGCATACAGGTGAAACCCACCTGCGTCCGTTTGAAAACCTTAATTCTGTCTTAGTCCACACTGTTGGACTTTGTTTAGTAGCGATTTATAATTTATAATCGCTGGCAACTTTTCAAATATCCTCTAACATTTACATGATTTTGTTGGGTTTCCTTGCGTCAACCCAACCTACCGAATTAAATTTAATTGCTCTTAGATTCAGCATGACCATTACGAATAGACCATGCCAATTCTAGCATTTGGGTCCAGCGTTTTTGGAGTTGTTTAGGAGTACATTGAACAGCTTTAGAGATAAGTAAATCACTTTGACAAGCAGTTTTCAACTCAAAAATTTGTTGTTGTTGTGGTGTAAGTTGATGCCAAAAAGTATCCCATTGCTGAGAAGATAGACCTAACTTGTGTTCCAAACCAGCGCCCAACCATTGATGAACTAATTGCCATTGATGCTGTTTAGCGAACTTCTCAACGTGATACTTAAATCTTTGTTGTAAATAATCGCGTTGACGACTAGTTAAACCGAGAATTTGGTCAATTTCCGGTGCAGAGAGATCCTGAAGTTTCAGAGTCAGATAATCCATACAATCAGATTGTCCTTGAGACTCCAGATATTTCATCAATTCCGTAATTACTCGATTGCGTTCCGACTCCTCAGAAGGGTCAAAACCAGGTTTAGCAATCATTTGTGAGCGAATTTGCTGCACAGCCACATTACGCTGATAAGATTCCGCTTCTTCCGTTTTCGCAGAATCTACAGCCATTTCAATATCTACAGTAGTTTCTTGAGGTTGACGACGGGCAAAACCTTGAGCGCGGAGAACAATTAACTGTTGATTAGCGCCACCTGGTAAATTGATGCGGCGTTTGGCATACTGTTCTGTAAAAGCCATATACTCTGCCACTTGTAACTGAGTCCGGGGGGTGTAATCTTCAGGTAATTCCGTTTCTCGACGAAAAGCTTTAATAGCTTCGATATAGAAAGCCTGTAAAAAATCTTCAATGAGATTGTAACGAGCGTCAAAACCTAAATCTGAGCCGGCAACAGCAACGTGACGATAAACAATAGCCCCCAAACTACTATGTAATTCAACTCGTCCTTGTCTAGAACCGAGTTGGTAATAACGCAGACACTTTTGTAAACGATGTCTTCCTAAAGTAATTTGCCAAGACTGAATTTGTCCAGAATTTTGGATGCGGGAGCTTTTATCACATATCCGTTCTACTTCCTTGGCTATGCGCCCGACAACATCTTGCACACCCATTGGTGTAGCTTTAACTTGAGATTGCATTTCCTGGAATAAAACTTGCACCAATGTATTAGTGTTCACAGTAGATAATTCTTCCAGAGAAATATAGCTATTAAAAGCAGATGTAGAATTAGGCAGATTGGCGATATTAGCTTTCATGACTTTTCTGTAAAATTGGTATTGCACCTTAACTCAAATGCAGATACAGCATTTAAAAGCAGTCACGGACGTGAGAACCTTTGTGTATTCTGGCTGTGAAGATTCACCACCTAGATGGCAGAAATCTAGACATTGTAGGGAAGTTCCCAAGTTAAGGGCTTGTTAATTGTGTCGCTTTGTTTTTAGTAACTAAATCAAAGATGGCATAATAGATATTCACATTGAGGACAAATCGCCAAAAGGTTAGTCATGGTAAAATTAGCTCATAGCTTGCGTAGCGTAGCCATAATTTCATGAATGAGGATCACAGCAAAGATGATCATTTCCTTGCCGTCAAAGGATACTTAAACCCAAGGGGCTACGGTTTCCCAACCTAAACCTTTGCGAATCATAACTGGTTCTTCACCAGTCAAGTCTAAAATGGTAGACACCTGATAGGTCGGCTCTTTCCCCGTATCAATGATGATATCCACTAGTTTATCTAAATGGTCATATAAATCTACTCGTGACAGTATTGGTTGCACTCCGTCTCCATTTATTTCCTGAATTTCGTCGTTTGTGCTTTGACTTTGGGCCGAAGTCGAAATAATCGGGTTTCCTAAGGCCGTTAGTAATGACAAGCAAACGTTATGATTTGGCACTCTAATTCCCGTGGTTTTGCGTTTGGGATTTTGTACTAGTCGCGGTACTAATTTAGTAGCAGGGAGCAAAAATGTGTAGGGACCTGGTATTAACCGCCTCATAATCCGGTAGGCTGTATCACTTACGAAGGCATAAGTAGCCACATTGGAAAGTGAGGGACATAAAAATGTCAGGGGTTTATCATTTGCTAACTGTTTAATTTGCCGCACTCTTGCCACCGCCGACTTGGCATTCAAATCACAACCAATTGCATAAACTGTATCAGTAGGGTAGAGCATAATAGCGCCACCTAATAGCGCCAACTTTATTTCCTCTATTCGGCGACTTTGAGGATTATCAGGATGAATGGTGAATATTTTGGCCATAATAGGGTTGGTAATGGGTAATGGGTAATTGGTAATGGGTAATTGGTAATGGGTAATGGGTAATGGGTAATGGGTAATGGGTAATGGGTAAAAGTTTTCCTTCTTTTTTCTGACAACGGACAACGGACAACAGACAACTGACAACTGACAACGGACAACGAACAACGGACAACGGACAACAGACAACTGACAACTGACAACTGACAACTGACAACGGACAACGGACAACAGACAACTGACAACTGACAACGGACAACGGACAACGGACAACGGACAACAGACAACGGACAACAGACAACTGACAACTGACAACTGACAACTGACAAATAAATTTATGAATAAAATTGCTTATTTTCAATGTCCAACAGGGGTTGCTGGCGATATGTGCTTAGGAACTTTAGTCAGTTTAGGTGTGCCTGTGGAGTATTTAGTAGAAAAACTCAATAGTTTGGGAATTGAGTCAGAATACCGACTGTGGGCAGAACTTGTCCACCGTCAAACTCAAGTGGCAACTAAAGTTCATGTTGATTTATTAGACCATCACCATCATCATAACCATGAACATGATCACCACCACGGCCGTCATTTACCAGAAATAGAGCAGATGATTCTCAATGGCAAATTACCAAAGCGGGCAGAAGCTTGGAGTTTAGCTGTTTTCCGACGTTTGGCAATAGCTGAGGGGGCTGTTCACGGCATTGCACCGGAAAAAGTTCATTTTCATGAAGTAGGTGCTGTAGATGCCATTGTGGATATTGTTGGTACTTGCTTAGGATTGGATTGGTTGGGTATTGACAGCAACCAGCAGGGCTTTCCCTTGCTATACTGTTCTGCTTTACCTACGGGAGGCGGTACTGTTCATGCGGCACATGGACGAATGGCAGTACCAGTACCAGCGGTTTTAAAATTGTGGGAAATGCGAGGTTGTCCAGTTTATAGCAATGGTATTGATAGAGAACTAGTAACACCAACGGGGGCTGCTATTACTACTACTTTAGTCCAGGACTTTGGTTCACCGCCACCAATGACTATCAAACAGGTAGGATTAGGGGCAGGTTCTCTAGATTTACCTATTCCTAATATACTACGGCTTTGGTTTGGTGAGGGCGAATCTTTACAGACTGATAATTTTGATTTGGTGGAAGATTCCCCAAATTTAGAAACTATTACTGTATTAAAAACTCAAATAGATGACTTAAATCCCCAAGTATTCAGTTATTTATTTGAGGCTTTATTTGCTGCTGGGGCACTGGATGTTTTTACTCAAGCGATAGGAATGAAAAAATCTCGTCCCGGAATTTTGTTAACTGTAATTTGTTATCCAGATAAATTAGATAATTGTGAAGCAGTATTATTTCGAGAAACCAGCACTTTAGGCATTCGTCGGACTACTGAAAAACGATCAATTTTACCAAGAGAAATACAAAAAGTGGAAACTATTTATGGGACAATATCGGTAAAAGTTGCCTGGGGAGGAAAAGGGACAGAAAAGGTAATTACAAATGTCCAGCCTGAATATGAAGACTGTGCAATTTTAGCACGACAAAATAATATTCCTTGGCGAGAAATTCATCGTTTGGCGTTAGAAAGTTGGTATTTAAAATATCAAAATTAACAAGGTATACACAATTAAATACAAAATGGGCGGGCTAGAAGCCCACCCCACAGGAGTAATATATATTATTGTGGGTATTGTGCCTTAAATACAAAATGGGCGGGCTAGAAGCCCACCCCACAAGGGTAATATATATTATTGTGGGTATTACACCTACGTTCAAAAATACGGAATTCTATATATTTCCAATTTTCACAAATCAAAAATGAAGAAAATTATCCGGTGGTTAATCTTAGGTGGAACGCTGTTTTTTTTATTAAAAGCCTTCAAAGATAATTGGTTGGGAGTTAGTGCTATTCAGATTAATATTACTGGCTGTTTAATATTAATAACTGCTACAATTGTAACTTTATTGGCTCATATTTGGGCAGGTTGGGTTTGGACTTGGGTACTCCAAGAATTAAATCAATCTGTATCTGATATTGAGTTTATTCAAGTTTATTTAAAAACGAATATTGCCAAATATTTACCTGGGAATGTCTGGCATTATTACGGGCGAATTATGGCGGCTAAAAATGCTAGTATTCCTACTAATATTGCTACTTTAAGTGTTTTATTAGAACCACTATTAATGTTAGCAACAGCTTTGATTATTATTTTATTTAGTAGTCAAATTATTGTTAATAATCTGAATTTTAATTTAATTATTCTCCAATTTTTAGCTTTAATAATTGTTTTAGCTATACTTCATCCTCGGTTTTTAAATCCAGTCATTCAACTTTTAAACAGGTGGAAAAATAAAAAATCTCATGAAGAAAATCAATTAATTAATAGTTTTATAATTAGACGTTATCCCATAAAACCCCTATTAGGAGAATTAGTATTTTTAGGGTTACGTGCTACTGGATTTATTTTGACTATGTTGGCTATAAATTCTTTGAGTTGGGAGCAAATACCCTTATTAGTGGGAGCGTTTAGTTGTGCTTGGGTATTGGGGTTAGTTGTTCCTGGTGCACCCGGTGGTTTGGGGGTGTTTGAAACCACGGCCATATTACTCTTACAATATCATTTTCCGGCGGCTTTAGTGATTAGTACGATCGCTATTTATCGTCTCATTAGTATCTTAGCCGAAACCACCGGAGCAGTCATAGCTTGGTTATTGGAAAAGTAGAAGCAAACGGCCGTGCAGATCATTTTAATCATTATTATCTCCTAATAAATAAAGAATCATACAATAATAAAAAATGTCGTTTTCGAGAGAAGATGGAATTTACAACAAACCCCACCTATCATTGAAAATCCTGAATATGATCCTAATTTCGTAGGTAGAGAGGATACAATTATCGCTCTTGACAACCTGATTAATAAAGGTGCAAAAATTATCCACATTATCGCACCTAGAGGGACTGGTAAAACTCTTTTAGCTCAGAAATATAGGACTAATATTTGATTTTTGAACAGAACTCCGTACATACTGACAGCCTTCTTTCCTGTTCCCTGTTAAGAGTTCCCTGCCTCTACGAAAAATTCATGAATCAAATCGGATCACTATAATACTAAAAAGTTACGTATTAACATTTAAAGTATAATCGTATCGCCGTTTGGTAAATTCAAAAGGTGATTATGGCTGTATATAAAGATACTATTTCTATCAACTATTCCAACTAATAAAATATTTTCTTAACTTCTAATTAATATTTCTAAAATTATTGACAATAATTCCTAATTCTTATACTATATATAAGGCTGATTATAAATTATTTACTATCCCTATTCTCTTTTAGTCTTATGTCTGACAATTTCACTGATAGGAAAGATAAAATTTGGACTCGTCGTCAACTGCTACAACTGGGATTTTCCGGTGCATTCATGATGACAGCAGGAATAGTTTGGCAACTGTTAAATAGTAAAAATTATACTAATGCTAAGATACCATCAATGAAAGTAACAGCTTCTAATGGTGCTACTAACCCCATGCAGGTGTTACGAGATTTTGATTATGGGACAATTAAACAGGAAAATGGGCGCACAGTCCGCGAATTTCGGTTAATTGCTGGTACTTCCACCATTCAGCTGAATAGCGCTGTCTCCTATAACATTTGGGATTTAAACGGACGCATTCCTGGACCGACACTCCGGGCTAAAGAAGGAGAAAAAATAAGAATACTTTTTCTCAATAATGCTGGACATTCCCATTCTTTGCATTTTCATGGAGTTCATCCCGCTGAAATGGATGGTATAAGACCTATAGGTAATGGCAAAGCAACCATATATGAGTTTGATGCCCAACCTTATGGCGTTCATTTGTATCACTGTCATGTCGCTCCGGTTACTCGTCACGTTGCTAAGGGATTATATGGGATGTTTATCATTGATCCTCCACAGTCACGTCCCCCAGCCGATGAAATTGTTTTAATCATGTCTGGATATGACATAAATGATGATAACCGCAATGAATATTATGCTTTTAATGGTGTACCACATCATTATATGCACCATCCCATTCAAATTTATCAAAACCAGTTAATTCGTGCCTATGTTCTGAATATTATTGAATTTGATCCCGCTGTAACGTTTCATCTTCACGCTAATTTCTTCGATGTTTATCCTTCAGGAATGACAATGAATCCCAGTGTAAAAACGGATGTTTTAACTATGGGTGTAGCAGAAAGACATATTTTAGAATTTGCTTTTAAGTATCCAGGTAAGTATATGTTTCATCCTCACCAAGATGCTATTGCTGAAAGCGGTTGTATGGGACAATTTGCAGTAATTTCAGAAAAAGATTCCTAAAACTTTAAATATTAATAAAGTTAAGAATTTTGTATTTTGAAAATACATTGAGATTAAAATATTAATGCAATCAAATTCTGAAAAATTTTGACAAATTTATTAGCTTAATTAATATATAAGTAATATTTATCATAAATAGACGAAAATATAAAAATAAATTAACATAAATTCACAAAAAAATATTTCTTTTTTTACTAAAAAAATGTATGATTTAATAATCACAAAAATATGATTGTGATAAAAAATTAATAGTACATCTGACAAACTTAATTTTGCCAAAAAAATCTGAATTGAAATTGATTTAATTTATACAAAAAACATAACTTCAGAAGTTATTTGTGCTTAATTAAGAAAGCAGTTTTAGTGAAATGACTAGGGGAGCATTAACAGTGTTAGATTCAGACATTAATTCAACTTCAGAAACCTTTCCCAAACAGCTAGATATCGCCAAAGTTACTGTGTATGGATTGAGTATTTTATCAGCAGGAATGTTTCTATTTCTGCCATTTTTTAATCTTTTACATCCCAGTCCTTGGCAGCGTTCCATAGGCACAATTCACGGCGTAGGAGCATTGTTAGCAACAGTTGTTGCTGTGTATGCAGGACATTTAGCCTTTCCCTTGCTACGAGGTGCAAGTAAGATATTACCGCAGATGCGTACCCTAACATTTTGGTCTAGTGTAATTGCATTTTTGGGTATCGCTACAGGCAATTTAGCATATATGCGTTATCGGGCTGGAATAGAATTTGGTGGTGCAAGAGCTTGGCTAAAAGAAAACTCCCCTTTAGTCCAATATGTACTTATGGAATACCACGAATTTAGCGTTTTATTTACCTTGCCATTAGGGGTAGCTTGTAGCTGGATTTTATGGCAATATGGCGACTCAATTTTAGAAAAACAAAACCGTCCCGTTCTCACAGCTACTTGTGTGGCTTTAATAGCCATGATGTTTTTTGCCATGGGGGGTTTAGTAACTGGAATTGGTGTCGCTAAAATTCACGCTTTGTAATTAGCTTTGTAATTAGCTTTGTAATTAAATTATTGAGGATTATTTGATGAATAAACAATCTCAACTTTCTGAAATCGCACCAGAACCACAACCTATATATGGTAGATTTTGGCAGTCATGTAAACAATTTCCCAGATTTTTAGCAGCAGGTTCAAATCATCCACCAACGGTTTCTGGACCAGCAGCGGCAGCTTTAATTAGTGCTGCAATTGGATGTTTTACAATGATGATGGCACATCATTTTTCTGATACTAATAAAAACATAGAGACAATGCTTTGGTCATTGGGAAGTTGGATACCAGGCAGCCATAACCCCAGTAAAATGTGGGGTAATATTGGCAGTTATTCTGGGAAAGAAACAATTTTACTTATTAGTTGGTTAGTGAGTTGGGCTATTCTTTCTCTACTTTGGAAAAACAAAAAGATTAAATCGAGAACGATATTTTTTTGGCTGTTTGCCTTAATGGTTGCTGCTACAGCAATGAGTTGGCATCCTCTTTTTCCCTATTTACCATTAACCTAAATCAAGCAAAAAATCAAGGGACTGAATTATGCAAACACAAACAACAGAGAATACTAGCAAAGAAAAGATATCAGGGAGAGATTTACACAAATATATCTGGCTTTTAGTTGGGGTTTTTTCTCTCTTGACTGTTACTTATCCTACATCTATGATGCGCGTTAGCCAGAAGGAAAAGTTTAAAGGCTTTCATGTTAAGTCTTTACCCGCTGAAAGCAAATCTTACTCCGATTCTGCAAAGTAAAGACCCCATGCAGCTTTGACACAAGCATTTGCAATGGAGTCTAATTAGGTTTTCTTGTTTTTAATTTCTCATTTCCAGGCGGCCACCTGGGAATGAGTACCCAATTAGATTATAAGCTTTAATAACTTGAAGTCGGAGCATTAAGAAAAAATAAAAATAAAATATTCAAATTATACTCAATCTCTGAAAAAAATAGTTGATAAAAACTTTTATTTATGGTAAATTACCATAGACAGCTATTGCAAATACTTATCAATTTTTGACTGGATATGAGAAAAATAGCCAAAACTTTGACTTAAACCCTATTTTGGAGTAAAAATGATTAAATTCCGTTATTTATTCTTGTCTATTGCTGCTTGTACCTTAATTTCCTTGAGTTCTTGTACCGACAAGACGGTAAAATCAGATATTAAATCAACACCAAATGTAGCCCAAGTGACAGAAACTAGCACCCACAGCGGTCATAGTAGTCAAGCTAAAATTAATATTAATAATGCAATTTTATCGCAGTTAGATAAATTAGAAGCTACATTAGGAATTCCCGCATTATCAAATAAAATTCAGGCTAACCGTCCCTACGCTAGTTCCGAAGATTTAGTTAACAAAAAAGTAATTACTCAACCACAGTTTGAGCAAATCAAAGATATGGTGACAGTGGAGGAAGTGGTGTTAACAGGTGAAGCCAAAGATATTGACTATATGACAAAATTGGGATTAATGAAAGGACATCTTTTAGTAGCCCAAGAACTGTTAGATCAAAATCAACCCAAACAAGCTCAACCCCATATTGGACATCCAGTAGAAGAGATTTATATTGATATTGAAGAACAATTAGATGAACGTAAAGTTAAAGAATTTAAAAGTAATTTGGTAAGTTTAACAGATTTAGTCAAATCTAATCCCAAGGATGCTAAAATAAAAACTAATTTTACCACTGCTGTGCAAGCTGTTGATAATGCGATCGCTGTTTTACCAACCGAACAACGCAGCCAACCGGAATTTATTCTACCAGTAATCAACAGTTTATTAGATGCCGCTAACTCAGAATATGGTGCAGCGGTAGCAAAAGGTAAAATTACCGCCCCCATTGAATATCAAGACTCCCGTGGCTTTGTAGTCTATTCTCAAGAATTATATAAAAATATTTCTAGCCAAATGATCCAAGAAAATCCCGAACCACACAAAGCCATAGATACAGCTTTTGGAGAATTAGTCAAAGTTTGGCCTGCTGCTATTCCCCCAGCGCAAGCAGTCAAAACTCCAGAAGATGTTACCAAACTAGTAAAAACCATCGAGGAAAATACTCGAAAAGTGCGAGAAAAAACCAACAGTCAAAGCATGAGTTAATATTTTCACACTATTAGCAGTCCAGAATAAACAGTTTAAAATCGTAAATAGGGGAGAAAATAATTGATAACTAAGAGTGAGAATATTTTGAGTGAGAATATTTTTATTTTTCCCAACCTGAAAAAGTATAACTGCTCACTCATAATTAGTAACTCAAGACTCTCCTCATGTAATTTTGCTCAACTTAACAACTAATGCAAGAACTTAACCACCAAAAAACCATTGATATCCTCAATTCCATTATGGAATTTGAACTAGCAGGGGTAGTTCGCTACACCCATTATTCCTTGATGGTGACAGGACCTAATCGTATTCCTATTGTGGCATTTTTCAAAGCCCAAGCCGCAGAATCTTTACTTCACGCTCAACAAGTCGGAGAAATTCTTACAGGTTTAGAAGGACATCCTACATTAAGAATCGCTCCCATGGAAGAAACTTTCAAACATAATGTTAAAGACATCTTACAAGAAAGTTTATCCCATGAAAAGAAAGCCTTGGATATGTACAAAAGTCTTCTAGAAACAGTCACTAATGCTAGTATCTATCTAGAAGAATTTACCCGTGGTATGATCGGACAAGAAGAAATGCACAATCTCGAACTCAAAAAAATGTTACGGGATTTTAGCTAATACATCAAAAGTCAGGAGTCAGAAGTCAGAAGCAGCAAAGTCTACAACTGACAAATGACCACTGACAACTAACAACTAAACAAATAACAACTAACTAATAAAATGAATTTTAGTACCGCCTTACCTACTTTTGTAATTACCCTCCGCGAAGGTGTAGAAGCCGCTCTAGTTGTGGGTATTGTCCTCGCATTATTAAAAAAAGCCAAACAATCTCAACTCAATTTTTGGGTGTATGCTGGTGTAGTTGTGGGTATTATTCTTAGTGGTTTAATCGGTATTTTATTTACCGGGATCATTAAATTTTTAGCATCTATTAACCCTGAATATACCTCTGTAGTTGAGCCAACATTAGAAGGTGTATTTAGCATATTAGCAATAATTATGCTTAGTTGGATGCTGATTTGGATGACAAAACAAGCCAAATTTATGAAAGCCCAAGTTGAGGGAGCAGTCAAGGACGCATTAGACCAAAATACAAATGCAGCTTGGGGGGTTTTTAGTTTAATTTTAGTCGCCATTGTCCGCGAAGGATTTGAAACTGTTTTATTTGTTGCAGCTAATTTTCAACAAGGTTTATTACCAACTTTAGGCGCGTTTACAGGTTTAGCCGCCGCCGCAGCCATTGGTGTCTTATTATTTAAATGGGGTGTGAAAATTAATATCCGCCAATTCTTCCAAATTATGGGCGTTTTATTAATATTAATTGTTTCGGGTTTAGTGGTTTCTGGGTTGCATCATTTTGATGAAGCTATGGCTAATTTAGCTTTAAGTAGTCGTTCTTCAGAAAATCTTTGTTTCTATTACGAACACTTTACCAAAATTCACTCCTGTATCTTAGGTCCAATTGTTTGGAATACCGAAAAAATCCTCTCTGATGAACATTTTCCCGGTATTATTCTTAAATCTTTATTTGGTTATCGAGATACAATTTATATTGTGCAATTTGTGGGATATTTACTATTTCTCGTCACTATTGGTGGTCTTTATTTCCGCAGCATTACAAGCGGAAATTATCAGAATATCAAAAGTAAAATCATCACTAGCACTCCAGAGCGCAATTGAAACTAAAATATAGCAACGCCGTTAATGTTATCTCAATGTAAAAATGGAATTAGCAGATAATGACTGAAGCAGAACTAATACGAATAATTAAACAAGCAGCAAAAGATGAAGTAACAGAACTTGATCTTAGTAATAATCAAATCAGCAGTTTACCACCGGAAATAGTCCAACTTACTAATCTCCAATCTCTCTACATTTATAATAATCAAATCAGCAGTTTACCACGGGAAATATTCCAACTTACTAATCTCCAATCTCTCAACATTTATAATAATCAAATCAGCAGTTTACCACGGGAAATATTCCAACTTACTAATCTCCAATCTCTCAACATTTATAATAATCAAATCAGCAGTTTACCACGGGAAATATT
>JBJUHT010000086.1:0-19332 GCA_046070105.1 Dolichospermum sp. | reverse complement strand
TTTACCACCTAAAAATGGGGGATTTCCAATAATAGCATTAGCTTGTGGCCATTCACTAAACAAAGCATCTTGACAAAGAATATTATGATCCAAAGTATCCAAAGGTAAAGCAGGTTCAGTTAACTGTAAATTATCAATAGCAATTTTTCGCGCTATCATCAAAGTTACCCGCGCTAATTCCACAGCAAAAGGATTTGTATCCATACCATAAAACTGTAAAGGTGTCACCAAACCCATTTGCATTTGTTTATTTTTAGACCCATTCAAAGACTGGATTTTTTCTAAAAGCATTCTTTCCACTCTTTTCAATTGCTGATATGCTATATAAAGAAAATTCCCCGAACCACAAGCAGGGTCTAAAACGCGATAACTTTGTAATTCTATCTGCAATTTTGAAAGTTCTTTAACTGTATTAGCTGCTTCTATCTTCTCTTCCCAATAACGACTAATTGTAGGACGGATAATTTTCATAATATCCACTTCCGAAGTATAATGAATACCCCTCGCGTGACGTTCTTTTTTATCTACCGTTCCTTCAAATAAATTCCCAAAAATTGCAGGACGAACCTGACTCCAATTCTCCCGCGCAGAAACATCTAAAAAATTTAATTCTTCCCTAGTTAACTCAATGGGGTCAATGCGAGAAAATAAACCCCCATTAAAATAATCTACACCTTGATAACGTCCCGCAGGAGTTTTTCCCGACCGATTCATTTCCCGAAACAAACCACCCAAAAGATCATAAGAACTTGACCCATTCATACAATCTTGAACACAAGAAACAAACAAATCACGGGGTAACAATTGTCTATCTTCCGCAAACATAGCTAACACACATTGTAAAACAAACCGCTGTGCTGTTAACTTTTCAATACCCCTAGCTTCCAACTCTAATAATAACTCTCCCATACGACGAGCCGCCCTTTCCGTCACCTCCACCTGGTTATTTTGAAATATAGGAGTTTTTTGACCTAATTCCATAAATACCAATGCTCCAGCCCGTTCTGGAAGTTGCTCCAGAGATATTTTATCTACAGGTGTATCTAATTGAATATTAAAGTCAAAAATCCAAAATTCATCGAAATTACATAAAATCACATATTTAGGACGATTTGGAACTAACCTAGTCCAATAATCAAAAGCTTGAGAATAATGTTTATTTAGGTCTTCTCCCCGTTTTTTCATTTCAATTAAAACGCGAGGTTTCCAAACCAAATCAGCAAAACCCGTTTTTCCGGTTTTACTACCTTTTTTAATAGGTTCCTCATATTTCGCACCAGCTTCCAAAGCACCTTCATGACCAAAAGCCCGAAAAAATCGGTCAAGAAAAGTTTGTGCTTCCTTACGTTCCTGTCCAGTGATGTGTTGGTTGCAAAATTGTACAAATTTAGATAAACTTTCTGGTGTTGCTGATGTCATAATTTTTTTGTGAACAACAAGATACTCGACTTGTCAATAATTACAAAAATACCATTTAATTTCCCCATTAAATCCCGCGAAAAAAGTTAAATTAGGACTTGACAATTAATTTTAGAAATGCTATTATAAAACTGACGAGGAAGAACTATCATCTAATAAAGCTCAACCACAGAGAAAAACCCTTAAAAACCTCTTACCTTCGTGTTCTTCGTGACTTCGTGGTTAATTTATCTCCTCATCAAATCCCGCGAAAAAAGTTAAATTAGGGCTTGACAATTGATTTTAAAAATGTTACCATATAAACGACGAGGAAGAACTATCACCAAATAATTAGTGAAACCGAACAAACAGTAGTCTCGCCGAGTGTGAATTACCGTACCCACTTTTTTGTCCAGAAAGATTATAATTGTTTGTGCTATTATTTGCCCTTGATGAAACAAACAACTTGTAGTTGAAATACTCCAAGTGAATTTATACAAAACCACTAAATGGAACTAAGTAAGCCGTGATGAATGCTATACTACCTCGTTTTTTAAAGTCAGCCTACCGGAAAGAACCTATAGTCAGTGTATTGTTAACTGTAGGTGTAATAGATGCTCTCATTGGTGGGTTGGATGATAGTTGGTCACTCTTCACCTTTGGTTTAGCTACAGCGGGGGTAGCTTTTGCTTTCAAATTATGGCGTGTACAGCAGCGTCCGTCTTTACCAGAGGAGTTTGTTGTTCAACATTATTTACCACCTCAGTCTTCTACTGCTCCTTTACCCGTACTCAAGATATCTCAGAAAAAACCACCTCAGTAGTGAAGGACGACTCATGGTAGTCCCAAAGCTTGGGGGAAAAGCAGAAAGCGCACAAAGCTCAAGTTTAGTTTGGGCTTTGTTTGATATGAAGACAAAAAAGGACGGGATATACAGCACTTTCTTTGTGTTATGAGATACTTATGTAGCGAGCAAGATGCCCGCACTACAGGAGTTTCATGTTCAATTTTGTACCCTATCAGTGCGGAAAACAGTGTATATCCCCTTAAACCGCCAAAAATCTTTGAATTACATCCTGACTAAGTTCCTGAGTTCGACCTGAAGCAACAATGCCACCTTTTTGCATAGCATAATAGTAATCTGCCTGACGGACAAAATGCAAGTGTTGTTCTACCAATAAGACGGAAATCCCTGTAGTTTCAATAATCTGACGCACTGCGGCTTCAATTTCCAAAATGATTGAGGGTTGGATACCTTCAGTGGGTTCGTCTAGTACGAGTAGTTGTGGTCTTCCCATTAAAGCACGAGCGATCGCTAATTGTTGCTGTTGTCCACCACTTAGATCTCCACCCATACGAGAAAGCATAGTTTTTAAAACTGGAAATAGGCTAAAAATTTCTGAGGGAATTTCCGGTTTTTTGACTGGTTTTTGTCTTGCTTCTAATCCCAAAAGCAGATTTTCTTTAACTGTTAATCGCGGGATAATTTCCCTTCCTTGACTGACATAACCAATACCCATTTTCGCCCTTTCATAAGTCGGTTTAGCGTTAATTATTTCCCCTGCGAAATTAATAATTCCGCTGCTAGGTTTGAGTAGTCCCATAATTGTTTTCAGCATGGTTGTTTTTCCTACACCATTGCGTCCAATTAAACATACCATTTGTCCTGGTAATACAGTCAAATCCACATTTCTCAGAATATGACTTTCACCATAATGAACGTTAAGATTAGAAATTTTTAGCATCATCAAATAAACCTGATTAACTATTTTAATTTTCCCAAATTTTACCCCATCTTCACCCTCCCCGATTTTGGGGAAGGAACAAAGCAGCGGGGGACTAAGAGGATGTTTGAAAAGTCTAACTTGGGCGATTAGAAATCACATCTACACAGACAAAACCTGACTACGCAGGTTTCAAATCCTTAATTTTTCGTTAGTCCACGCAGGTCGACTTTGCTTGTGTAGTAGCGAATTTATTCGCCGAAAACTTTTAAGACAACCTCTAAGAGGAGGGGACAGGATTCTTGTTTCCCCCCTTTATAATGGGGGACTAAGGGGGGTGTGATTCTCTTCCTGTTTTCCCAAATATACTTCAATAACGCAAGGGTCATTTCTGACTTCTTCAAAATCACCTTCACACAATACTGAACCCTCGTGTAATACAGTTACTTTCTTAGCGATTTGTCGTACAAATTCCATATCATGTTCAATGACTAAAATTGAATGACTTTCCGCTAATGTTAATAACAAATTACCGACATTATAGGTTTCTTCATCTGTTAAACCAGCTACAGGTTCATCAACAAGTAATAAATCAGGAGATTGTGCTACTAACATTCCAATCTCCAAACGTTGCTTTTCTCCGTGGGATAATAAAGCCGCTGGAATATTTGCTTTTGCAGTTAAACCAATGGTTTCTAATAAGCCTTTGAGACTGTTTTTTTCCGCAGAATTTATAGAACTAAACAAGGTGGAAAAGACGTTTTTATGACGATTACTGGTGATTTCTAAATTCTCAAAAGGTGTTAAATTCAGATATATACGTGGGGTTTGAAATTTGCGTCCAATTCCCAATTGTGCAATTTGATGTTCAGCTAAAGAACGTAAATTTTTACCCTTAAATAGGACTCTTCCTATGGTTGGCTGTACCTTACCTGTAATCACATCCAAAAAGGTAGTTTTTCCCGCCCCATTTGGACCAATTACTACCCGCAATTCACCAACATTCATACTAAAATTTAGGCGATTTAAGGCCTTGAAACCATCAAAACTAACGGTGACATTTTCAGTTTCCAAGATTTTGGCGTTCATGTTTTACTTCCATATCTTCTTCTAAACTAGGATAAGTATCAGAGAATTTTAATTGCTGACGTTTCCAAAAAGGAATATTTTGTTTATTTAACCATCCCATGATGCCGTCAGGAAGCAAAATAACGATAGTTAATAATAGTATACCCTGAAAAAATAGCCATATTTCAGCAAATTGTTCACTTAAAAAAGTCCGGGCATAATTAACTAATAAAGTGCCAATAACTGCCCCAATTAATGTTCCTCTTCCTCCCACAGCCACCCAAATCACCATTTGAATAGAAAAGCCAATATCCATGGATCTGGGGGATACAGAACCACTTTGAAGGGTGTAAAATGCCCCAGCTATACCAGCAATTGCTCCCGAAACTGCAAATACTAATACTTTAAAATCTGTGGGGTCGTAACCAGAAAATCTTACCCGACTTTCATCATCACGAATAGCTATTAATAATCTACCAAAACGTCCACTGGTTAACCAGCGACAAAGACCATAAGTAGCTGCCAAAAATACCACCGTCAAGACATAGAAAATAAATTGGGTTTTGTTGTCACTAACTATAGCACCATTACCATTAATTGCCCAAGATAAAGGTGGAAAAGTGGTAAAATCTATGAGTCCATTTGTGCCATTAAAAAATTGTTGTTGTCCATTGAAAAAATTGAAAAATACAATAATTGCAGCTTGAGTCAAAATCGAAAAATAAACCCCCTTAATGCGATTACGAAATACTAAATATCCCAGTAGTCCTGCTAACAAACCTGGAATCATGACTACAGCAGCCATGGACAGGGGAAAATCAGAAAAAGGTTGCCAAAATACCGGGAGTTTTGTAACACCATAAAGGGACATAAAATCCGGTAATTCCCCCGGAGGAACTTGCAATTTTAGGTACATAGCGATCGCATATCCACCCAAACCGAAGAAAATCCCATGTCCCAAACTCAATAAACCAGCATAACCCCAAATTAAATCAATTCCTAAAGCCACAATAGCCAAAGACAAAAATCGTCCCAATAAATTCAGACGAAAATCTGAAAGTAACATCGGTATTATCAAAATTAAAATTAAAGCGATCGCACAAACCACCCCAACTTCAACTAATATTAAACTTCGTCCCTTTTTAACTTTCATCATTCCTCACTTATCCAGTTTATCTGCCTTAAATTTCCCATAATTTAAACATCAACATGACGACCCTTTTGGGGAAAAATCCCGCCAGGTTTCCATTGTAAAAACACAATAATTAACGCAAAAACCATCACCTTGGCCATAGTTGTAGTTGCAAAGAAACTCAATAAATCAGCCAAAGGTTTAACTCCACCCAACAACAAAGCCAAAGTTCCCGAACCAATCAAATAATTAATTGTCCCAATTCCCAAAGCGGCCAAAATCGTACCAACTAAATTACCCACACCACCGACAACCACCACCATAAAGGTGTCAATAATGTAATTTTGTCCAGTATTTGGTCCCACAGAACCGAGTAAACTAATTGCACATCCGGCTACACCAGCTAACCCTGAACCCAGGGCGAAAGTAATTGCATCAACTTGTTGAGTAGGGATACCCAAACAGGCGCTCATGCTGCGATTTTGCGTTACAGATCTAATTCTTAATCCCCAATGAGAACCTTGCAAAAATAGATAAATTCCTCCCACACAAATAATTGTCAAAACAATAATAAATAACCGCGCATAAGGCAATTGTACACCAGCTAAAGATACGCCCGATTGTAACCAACTAGGGGCTGTAACATCCACATTTTGAGCGCCAAACCAAGGTAAAGTTACTGCTTGCTGATAAGTTTTACCTAACAGATCACAAATTGTAATTGTCAATCCTAGCGACAAAAATAGTAAAACTCCCACAACCAAATTACGAGTTTTCTGCAAATTATTCCGAGAATTTAAAATCCATAAACCCCCAAAAAACAGAACAGAAAACAAAGCTATCCCGATAATCAATAATAAATTTACACTGCGGACAAACTGCTGAAAAATTAAACTTACTCCCCAGGTTGCTAACAGAGTTTCTAAAGGTCGTCCATAGAGATAGCGAATTACGCTTTTTTCCAGAACTAATCCTACACCAGCAGTGAAAATAAAGGCGATAATCAAAGCCAGAAATATATAAACTTCAAACCAAAACCCACCCCATTGTTTACAAACATTTTGCACGACAAAAGTTGTATAAGCACCAAACATCATTAGCTCACCATGAGCCATATTAATGACACCCATTAAGCCAAATATGATCGCTAATCCTAAAGCAGCAATTAATAAAACAGCGCCAATACTAACACCATTAAAGACAGCTTCTAAAAAACCTGTTAACATTTTTTCCCCGCAATTATCAATTTATTTCTAATAGTCAGTTGTCAATTATTAGTTATTTTTTAGTTATTTTCACATCACCAAATATGAATACTAAAACTCTTGTGGGGTGGGCATCCTGCCCGCCCATACATAACTCATTGAGAAGTAATGTATTCTATCACTAACCCTTGACAACTGACCATTAAACTAACCTTTCTTGTATTTACCACCTTTAGCGGGATCTGACCAATCACAAGCAAATCCCTTAGTCTCTTTTACAAATTGATTCCAGGGAACTGGTTCAACTGGTGCAGGGGTAGCATAAACAATGTCAAATAGGCCATCTTGTCTGACTTGACCAATTCGCACGGTTTTTGATATGTGATGATTAGCATTAACAGTTACTTTTCCTTCAGGTGCATCTATAGTTTGACCATAGGCCGCAACCCGAACTTTTGCTAAATCAGTTGTAGTGGCTTTTTCTACTGCTTGCTTCCATAAATATACGGCAATATAAGCTGCTTCCATTGGATCATTTATAACTCTATTTTCACCGTATTCTTTCTTAAAGGCCGCCACAAATTTCTTGTTCGCGGGTGTGTCCACTGTTTGAAAATAATTCCAAGCAGCATAATGTCCTTTTAGATACTCCACACCAATGGCTTTAACTTCCTCTTCCGCAATACTCACAGACATGGAAGGATATTTATCTGGTGTCAATCCCGCTCCTTTCAACTGTTTGAAGAAAGCAACATTACTATCACCATTTAGAGTATTATAAATTACTCCACCTTTTGGTAAAACTTGCTTAATTTTCGTGATAATAGCTGTTACTTCCGTATTACCCAAAGGTAAGTAATCTTCACCAACAGTTTTCCCACCTAAAGCCTCTAATTGAGCTTTAATAATGTTATTAGCAGTGCGAGGGAAAACATAGTCAGAACCTACTAAAAAGAACTCTTTACCTTTATTTTTTAATAACCAATCAACGGAAGGCTCGATTTGTTGATTTGGGGCTGCACCAGTGTAAAAAATGTTTTTAGAACATTCTTGACCTTCATACTGCACAGGATACCACAGCATATGGTCTTTACTCTCGAAAACTGGCTTGACGTTTTTGCGACTTGCAGAAGTCCAACAACCGAAAACCACAGCTACTTGATCCTGGTCAATCAATTTGGTAGCTTTTTCTCTAAAGGTATCCCAATTAGAAGCACCGTCTTCAACAACTGCTTCAATTTGTTTACCCAAGACACCCCCAGCAGCGTTAATTTCCTTAATTGCTAGTTTTTCCGCGTCTACCACACTTTTCTCGCTGATAGCCATTGTACCACTGAGAGAATGTAAAATACCTACTTTGATGGTTTTACCATCCGTACTGGCTACGGTAGGTATGCTAGTAGATACGCTAGGGCTATTTGTAGCATTGGGGCTATTATTAGCACAAGCTTTTAAGAAGATACTGCTACCAATACCGGCAGCACCGTAGAGCAGGAACTTACGTCGGTTAAATTGTTTACCCATATTGTTGATTGTTATCTTTTAAAGTGAGATATTAGTTCTATATTTAACCATTAAACTGTAATTGGTTATACAAAATTGTAATTTATTTTAATAAAAATCTACCTGAAGATAGATGACAATAAAACTCCAGCGCTAAACGCATCTTGTCTGTCGGATTAAATCTATTCTATAATTAAGTATTATTAAATACATAGGGGTATTAGAGGGTGTTTCAAAAGTCTAAATTCATACTTCCCTGGGCGACTAGAAGTCGCTGCTACACAGACGAAACCCACCTATTCCTTCGGTCCGGTAAGGGACACGTGGGTTGAGAGTCCTTGATTTGACCTTAGTCCACGCAGGTGGATTTTGTTTGTGTAGTTGCGATTTATAATCGCCGGAAACTTTTCAAACATCCTCTTAGTAAAATTAAAAACTTGATCATTAATTTCTGTCTGAAAATACCTCATGCTGCTATATTTCCTAATAAGGATCAATAATCAAATTAGAAATCATGACAAAATATATAATGTGGGGAAGTTATTGTGAAGACGTATTAACCAAACGTGAACCCTATCGTCAAGATCATTTAGCAGGATTAGCAAAACAGAAGCAAGCGGGTATTTTGATTACTATTGGACCGACGAAAGATGTCACTCAAGTTTTTGCTATTTATGAAGCCCAAGACGAAAACACCGTTCGTCAATTAGTGGAATCTGATCCCTATTGGCAAAACGGTATTTGGATAGAGTATGCTGTTAAGGAATGGATTCAAGCTTTTTAGTCAATTTGCACAATTTTTAACAAAGATTCTCACAAAGATAATTAATTTATAATTGGTTAGGAATTATGAATTAATTATCCTTTCAACGCTTTTCTAAAATTGCGACGATAGGATGGATTAGCCAAAAATAAAGCAGGCCACAACAAAGCTAAACCTATGCGGTTGGGTAAAGTTTGGTTAAAATTAGTTCTGTTAAATCCAGTCCAAAATTTCTACACACCACCAACATAAATCACGATTAGTCCAAAAATAAGTAATTTGATCATTATCATCAACTCTCTTAATCTAGGAAAGGGGAAAGCCAACTAAGTAGGTTGGCGTTAAAAATTGTTGTTATGACAAGGGAACAGGGAACAGGGAACAGGGAACAGGGAACAGGGAACAGGGAACAGGTTTTGGGTAACTTTACTTTTGGTTATATATTTCGGTTTTTTCCGTTTACTTACTTAGTTAAACGCAATTAATTAGGGTTTGTCAAAAATCACTATGGGTGGATTTGACTCAAAATAAAGCGCAGACGATCATAATCATCCTTGAGTAATATACTCAGGTGTCGTCCGGCTTTAATCAACCATTCTCGCTCAGTTTTGCGTAACTGATACACTCCACGAATAGCTGCTGCGGCCAGAGAATCTACTGGCGCACCATTGATCATCAGTAATGTTCGCAGAAAATCCAAATCTTCAGTAAACTGAATAATGTCCTCCGGTTGACAGCGATAAACGGCTTGGTGAATTTGTGGGGGACGAGGTGGCAAATATTGATACATCTTGCCATGATGACTATTTATAGATTTTTCCTCAAATCCCACAATTGCGGCTCTAAATTCAGTTTTTAGCATAGCAAATATTTGGGGTTGTTCCTCACGCAAAGCTTCTAAGGATAACCCTAAAGCAACTGCCCGATGTACAGAATCAACAGGCATAGTTGTGGCATGATAGACTATAGCATAAACTTGATTACCAGATTCTTCATCCACAGCACTCACCCAACTACCAAAAGGTGGCATTGGTGGGAAACTCAAGTCTTCCGGTTCTAAACACTGAGCCAAAAATTCTGTAGTGTTGGTTTCAATTACTTCCGCAAAATGTTGAGAATAGCGATTACTAGGTGGCAATCCGCTATCAGCCGTAGTAAACTGTGGTAAAGGTAAACGCATGAACTATTAAAAATTAGTCATTTAAGGTGCATTACTGCTAAATATAAATTGTATAGCTGTAACACACCCTACTTGATATTTACTAACCCTTTTTCTGGACTGTAGTTTCCACAGGTTCTAATTCTGGCAGACGGAAAGTAATTATTTTATCCCAATTACCACCTTCAAATAGCACAGCCACTTTACCATCACTCACTCGTTGTACAAGTCCTTCAGACCGATAATATGTATCTGCGGGATTTTTGACGCGAACAGTTGTTCCTGGCAAGATCATCATATTATATTTACCCTCCTTGATTTCCTGTTTCTAGCTTAATGCTTTTAGGGAAGAATGAGTGTCCATATTTTTAGGCCGCAGATGTTTATATTCAACTATATCTGACTAGATTTTTGTGATTTACAGCGAATTTGCTGGTAAATGAACCACGGTTTTTGTTTCGCGCAAAGGCGCAAAGTAAGGAAGGCGCAAAGGAAGAAGGTAATCAAAGTCTGGTTTATGCCGAAAACTACTGTAAACCTAATTTTCAACCTAATACTTTTGACGTTGACGATAATTAGCTACAGATTCTACTATACCAATAGCAATAAAGTTAGTCAACATGGCCGATCGCCCATAACTCATCCATGGTAAAGGAATTCCTGCTACTGGCGCTAAACCAAGGGTCATACCAACATTAACAATAAGTTGAAACACAATCATGGATAACACACCAATGGCTAAAAGCGAACCAAAGTTATCTTTAGCGGTTTGTGCTACATGAAGTAAGCGCAAACAAATCAAACAAAAGATAGATAGTAAAATTAAGCAGCCCACAAGACCAAATTCTTCAGCAACGGCTGAAAAAATAAAGTCTGTATGTTGTTCAGGAACGAAATTCAGTTGAGTCATAGGACCTTTAAATAAACCCCAGCCCCAAACTTCACCAGCGCCAATAGCAATACGCGATTGAATTAAGTGATAACCCGCACCTAGAGGATCATGTTCAGGGTTAATAAATACACTCAAACGATTTTTTTGATATTCTTTCAATATATGATTCCAGGCAAAAATACCTAATTCACCACCGAGCATATTTAGACATAATGAACCAATAGCAGCAAAACCAAATCTCTTCCAGGGCAGACTAAACCAACCGACTATTGCCATGGCCACTGCCCATATTAAACCTAATATACTCAATGATATTTCTTTAGACAAAATTATGGGTGTTGATAATGGACAAGATATACTAAATAAGATGGCAGCTATGACAGGCGAAATCATCAGTATTAACCAGCCGGGGTTAGCATTTGCCCAATACAACATTCCCAGAAATATAGCCCCAAATACAAGGGAGGTGGCTAAGTCTGGCTGTAAAAATACTAATGCCCAAGGTATAGCCGTAATTGCCAAAACCCGGAAAACACTTGCCAGTGTGGAGGCGGTAGACTTATGTAATAAAGCAGCTAAGGTGATAATTAATCCTATCTTGGCAAATTCCGAGGGTTGGACATTAAAACCAGCTATACTAATCCAACGCTGTGCGCCTTTGGCACTAGTACCCGCCAGCATGACGGCTATTAAACTAAAGTTGGTTAGCCCGTAAATGAACCAGTGCCATTGTATGAAATTTTCGTAACGACAACGAGCTAAAAATAAGGCGATAGTTGAACCAATACTGGCTATTAACCAGTGCCACCACCAGTCGGTTACAGGTTGCTTGAGTTCTGTACTCAGAATCATCAGCCCACCAAATATACTAACGGCAACGGGTAAAAAAAACAATAGTCCGTCCATTTGTTGCCAAGGCTTGAGCCAATATTGCCAACGCATTTTCGGGAAAGAAGGTTTTGATAACATTGTGTGCAGCGGAGGGCTTTAACGGGGTACTAGGTAATGGGTAATGGGTAATTGGTAATGGGTAGGTAATTGGTAATTGGTAATTGGTAATTGGTAATGGGTAATTGGTAATTGGTAATTGGTAAGAAATTATTCCCAATCACCTCCTCCCCAAGTTTTATGTCAAAGCATTAACTGATACCTTACCTGCTACAGTAAGAGCGATCGCTGTTAAGGCTTTAGCTGCGGCTGTGTCAGGTTCACCAATAACTATTGGTACACCATTATCACCGCCTATTCTCGTAGAAATCTCTAATGGTACACATCCTAATAAGGGGACTCCCAATTCTGTGGCTGTTTTAGAACCACCCCCAGAACCAAAAATGTCATATTGTTTATCTGGTTGATCTGGAGGTATAAAATAGCTCATATTTTCCACAATTCCCAAAACTGGTACATTTAACTGCTGGAACATCCGTAAACCTTTACGGGAATCCAACAGGGAAACCGTCTGTGGTGTAGTTACAATTACGACTCCTGCCATGGGTACAGCTTGGGTTAAAGTTAATTGAGCATCTCCTGTTCCTGGTGGCATATCCACAATCAGATAATCCAATTCTCCCCATTCTACTTGATAGAGAAACTGCCGAATTACACCATTGAGCATGGGACCTCGCCAAATTACAGGCTGATCTTGATCAATTAAGAAGCCCATAGAAACTAGTTTAACACCATGATTAAATGCTGGTTCGAGAATGTCGCGGCCATCACTGGAACGAACATTAATTTCAGTGTCACTCAAACCCAACATGGTAGGATCATTGGGTCCGTAAATATCCGCATCTAATAAACCGACTTTAGCGCCAGTTTGTGCTAAAGCAACTGCAATATTTACGGCCACTGTACTTTTACCAACACCACCTTTACCGCTAGAAACAGCAATAATATTTTTTACTCCGGGAACGCCATGGCGGTCTGGTAAACTTTTTTGCTGGGGTGTTTCTGCTGTGACTTCTATAATTACATCTGTGACACCGGGCAACTTTTTAACAGCTTTTTGACAATCTTCAACTATAAATTCCCTGAGAGGACAAGCAGGGGTAGTTAACACCAAAGTGAAACTAACCTGGCCACCTTCAATTTTAACATTGCGAATCATATTTAGTTCTACCAGACTTTTACGAAGTTCTGGATCTTCTACTGGTCGCAACACTTCCAGGACTGAATGGGAATCTAAGATATCATACATAATGTGTTTACCGTTGCCGCTTTGATAAAGCTTAAAAAATTTTCATTGATAGATGAATCTTAACTTTATTGGGTAGGACTTACGCACAAGTCACGGAATAATGAACCACGTTCGCGAAGCGTGCCGAAGGCATAGGAACGAAGAGAACGAAGAAAAGAGGGTTTGAGAGATATTTTGCGTAAGTCCTGTTGGGGTCATTAGTCATTGGTCAAGAATTTCCCAGACTCTAAAAATCAAAGCAGCTACCATGTAAAGATTTTTTCTGGGATAATCCAGGATTTTCTACAGATTCTATCAGCGCTCTAGCGACCTGATCTACATAAGGACGAGATAAAGACCAAATTAGGGGGGATAACCAACCACGCAAAGTCACAGAATAAGATAAGTAAGATCCGCAGAGGGTTGATTCTACTTGGTATATTACTCTTTCTTCTATACCAGGAATTGCTAAAACCCGGATACTTAACATCTGTTTGGGACTGACTCGTTCTACAAAAATCCGAATTGGTATTGGATAAAACCTTGTCACAGCTTGAAAAATTAAGCCTGGTTTGGGGACTAATCCTAAGGGAACATTGGTACTTTTAAGTAGAGGATGCCAGGAAACATCTGTTAAATCTACGACTTTTTGCCAAAGTTCATCTACGGAGGCAGAACTGATTTCTCGATAGGTTCGCACTAGGGACGCACAAAATCGCCGACGTTTACCGTGGATGAGTTTGGATAACCAATTTGGTATGATTTTGATCTGCTGCATATAACCGTGACAATGCTTAACATTGCTTGATATTTTGTCTGGTAACTATGACTTTTAAAAAAATTGTACTCAAACTCCTGCTTGTGGAAACAATATGCAGTAAAGTCTGTAAACAAAATCATAAGATTATTTGTAAACTCATGGAAAATTATCCCTCAAATATGATATCTGTGGATGAGAATAACTTTCCATGCTCAGTCAGATTTACAAGCTTATAATAAAAAGCTGTTCTGAGATTCAAGCCGGATTTTTGACTCTGACTGCTGACAAGTTTTGACAACAAAAATTTGTAATTGTTTAGAAATTGTAATTTTAGGTTCGGGAATCTATGTTAACCAACTCACAAACCCCCACTATCACAAAAGAATCACCTAATTTTCTCCCCGGTGTCAATGCTCAGGCTAGAGTTAGTCAGTTTATGCAGTATGTTCAAGACCAAATTACCCAGGGTTTGGAAAAATTAGATGGTGTTGGTAAGTTTCAGGAAGATAGTTGGCAGCGTCCAGAAGGGGGTGGTGGGCGATCGCGTGTACTACGAGATGGTAGAATATTTGAACAAGCTGGTGTGAATTTTTCTGAAGTTTGGGGTTCTCATTTACCACCCTCGATTTTAGTCCAACGTCCAGAAGCAGAAGGACATGGTTTTTACGCAACTGGTACTTCTTTGGTGTTACACCCCCGCAACCCTTATGTACCTACAGTGCATTTGAATTACCGCTATTTTGAAGCAGGTCCTGTGTGGTGGTTTGGTGGTGGGGCAGATTTAACACCTTATTATCCCTTTGCTGAAGATGCAGTACACTTTCATGAAACTTTAAAACAAGCTTGCGACCAACATCATCCTGAATATTATCCTGTGTTTAAACGTTGGTGTGATGAGTATTTTTATCTGAAACATCGGGGAGAAACACGGGGAATTGGCGGTTTATTTTTAGATTATCAAGATGGTCAAGGTTCTATATATCGCGGTCCAGATCCTCATGGGGACGCTGCTATTTATAGTAATCAGGTGGGGAATTTACCATCACGCACTTGGGAAGATATATTTGCTTTGGTTCAAGACTGTGCTGGAGCATTTTTACCAGCCTATACCCCCATTGTACAACGTCGGCATGACATGGAATACGGCGATCGCCAACGGAATTTTCAATTATACCGTCGTGGTAGATATGTAGAATTTAACCTGGTTTATGACCGAGGAACAATTTTTGGACTCCAAACCAACGGTCGCACAGAATCAATTCTCATGTCTCTACCTCCTTTAGTCCGTTGGGAATATGGTTACCAACCAGAACCAAATTCTCCGGAAGCCGAGTTGTATAAGACTTTCCTTAAACCTCAAGATTGGATTAACTGGAAACCAATTCAAGAATAGGCTGTTACGCAGCTAAATTGTATAATCTTAATATTCTTAGCTATTGTGGAACAGGCATCTTGCCTGTTAAACTTATGCAAATTAAATGCAGTACAGCTTAGACAATTGATAGATAATTTATTGATCATTGACAGTGATCAATTTCTGGTTATTCACCTAAAAAACTATGACACTAAAGGACATTTTTAGGTAAACATTATCCCCTATACATGAGTTGATACTTACTCTCTCTGTGGTGGGCTTAACCGGGAATATAGCTTCAAGAGAACTTGAACTATTTAGCCCTAATTGGTTCATACTAGAAAATGGAAATACGTCCCTCTTAAAAATTCTCTTTGTGAATAACGTCCGTACAGTATCTGATACAAAAAAAACGTTCTACACCCTTCATACCAGGCCGATTAATACTATTTACCGCCGGGTAGTGGAAGAATTGATGGTAGAAATGCACCTACTGTCAGTCAATGTTGATTTTAGCTATGATGGGATTTATGCTTTGGGCGTTGTGACAACTTTTGACCGTTTTATGGAAGGCTACCAGCCAGAACAAGATCAAGAGTCAATTTTTCAAGCAATTTGTCACGCAGTGGAACAAGACCCCCAACGCTACCGACAAGATGCTTCTAAATTACAAGCTTTAGCAGCCAATGTCCCAGTTCAGGATTTAATTGTCGGTTTGAGTCAAGCAACTCTGTTAAATCAAGATGCAGATTTACAAAGACAATTAGAGGCTATTGCAGCCAATTCTCACTTTAAATACAGTCGCTTATTTGCTATTGGTTTATTTGCATTATTGGCGGAATCTGACCCTGGATTTGTCAAAGATGATACACAACGATCTGAAGCACTAAAAACCATAGCCAAAGGGTTACATCTTTCAGAAGACAAACTGATCAAAGATTTAGAACTATACAGTTCTAACCTAGAAAAAATGGCGCAAGCACTCATCGTTATGACAGATATATTGTCAGCAGATCGTAAAAAACGTGATCAACGACAACAAAAAGCGGAGACAACTACCGCACCATCTAGCATCAATGAATAAGTAATGGATATCGGTGATAGGTGATAGGTGATAGGTGATAGGTGATAGGAAGTAATGACCAATTACCAATTACCAATTACCAATTACCAATTACCAATTACCAATCACCAATTACCAATTACCAATTACCAGTTATACACCCAATAATTTGTAAATAATATTATTGATCATGGTAAGTGCAAAAGCACCTAAAATAGCACTCCAAATACCAAAACGCAAATAGAAACCATCTACCAACCAAGCAGCAATACTAAAACAAACAACAGCTATCATAAAGGTAAAGATACCAGATAATATATCAAAACTGGCTAAACTTGGAATCACAAACAAAAGTTTGAGAATTGGCTTAACAAGTGCTGTAATAATACCTAAAACTGCTGCGGATAAAATCGCCTTTTGTGGAGTATCAATTTCCACTCCTAAAGGCAATTTACTAATCATAAACAAACTAATAGAGGTGACTAACCAAACAATTAGCAACGTCGTTATATCCATTACCATAACCCCTGAAACGTCAATGGTGATTGGTGATAAATTACCTAGTTAACTTGGTTTTGTGGATGTGAAAATTCTCGTAGTTTAACCAATTATTTACAAATTAACAGAAGTTTTTTCCAGAACTGAAATTTATTCTAAATATCTTTAGGTTTACTTTCCTTGTGAACCACATTCCCCGTCATCTCCCCAGATGTGTCAAAATAAGAAATTGTGATCAAAAATATTATAAGGTAATTTAGTGACTTCAACTGCTCAAGCTAGTGCGAGTGCGCGTCGTGCGGTTTTTCCATTTACAGCCATCGTCGGTCAAGAAGAAATGAAACTGGCACTGTTACTAAATGTCATTGACCCCAAAATTGGTGGTGTAATGATTATGGGCGATCGCGGCACCGGAAAATCTACAACTATCCGCGCATTGGCGGACTTATTACCGGAAATACCTGTTGTTGCCAATGACCCCTTCAACAGCGACCCCAACGACCCGGACTTAATGAGTGATGAAGTGCGTCAACAAGTAGCCCAAGGGTTAGAAGTTCCCATTGCTCATAAAAAGGTGCAAATGGTAGATTTACCATTAGGGGCGACGGAAGACCGGGTTTGTGGCACAATTGACATTGAAAAGGCTTTGTCTGAGGGTGTGAAGGCTTTTGAACCAGGACTACTAGCTAAAGCCAACCGAGGAATTTTGTACGTTGATGAGGTCAATTTGTTAGATGACCACTTGGTAGACGTTCTTCTTGATTCCGCAGCGAGTGGTTGGAATACCGTTGAACGGGAGGGAATTTCTATTCGTCACCCCGCGCGGTTTGTGCTTGTCGGTTCAGGAAACCCAGAAGAAGGGGAACTGCGTCCTCAATTACTCGACCGTTTTGGAATGCACGCAGAAATTCACACGGTTAAAGAACCAGCTTTACGGGTGCAAATTGTGGAAGAAAGAGGGGAATTTGACCAAAATCCCGCTGTCTATTTGCAAAAACACCAAAGCCCTCAATTAGCATTACAACAACAAATTGTCAATGCTCAGGAATTATTACCACAAGTTAATTTAGACTATGATTTTCGGGTGAAAATTTCCGAAGTCTGTTCAGAATTAGATGTGGATGGTTTGCGGGGTGATATTGTCACTAACCGCGCTGCTAAAGCTTTGACCGCTTTTGAAGGCCGGACAGAGGTTACAGTTGACGATATCCGTCGGGTCATTACTTTATGTCTGCGTCACCGTTTGCGGAAAGACCCCTTGGAATCTATTGATACTGGTTATAAGGTCGAAAAGGTCTTTTGTCGGGTTTTTGGTGTGGAACTTCCAGAAGATTCCTCACAAAAAAACGGTGCGGGAATGAAAGCCGGGGTGCGTTAGTGATCATCTGGAGACGTTCTGGGGAACGTCTCTAAAACCCTTAATTAACAACTAACAAATTAAGTAGGTTGGCGTTAAAAATTGTCGTTATGACAAGGGAACAGGGAACTCTTAACTGGGAACAGGTAAGAGGTTTTAGGCAACTTTACTTTTCGTTACTTGTGTCGGTTTTTTTCCGTTCACCTACTTACAACCTTGATCAGATTTGAAGATACTAGTATAATATTTATTGAAAACCCATTAGACATCTGGAGGTAATTAGCCGTTATTTTACTAAACTGGAAAAGTGTTGACAATTACTGGTATTATAATACTTGAGGTGTTAGATCAAGAGTGTAGCAAACCAGGGGTAAGAAAATGACAGAGAATCAAGAACCTCAACTCCCGATTTTAACTGGAAAAAAAGGAAGATACCAACTTCTCAAACCTTTGGGAAAAGGGGGTTTTGGATATACTTTTCTCGCTGAGGATTTGAATCCGGTAGTAGAGAAAGAGAAACACTATTGTGTTGTTAAGCAATTACGAATGGATGTTTATCATGATCCTAAAACCATTGCAGGGATCAAAAAAGCCTTTAAAAAGTTAGGCGATCGCATCGGTTGGAGACAAAATGGAGAGTGGCTGAGTTATGATAGTTACACTTTTAGTACAAACGCACCATCAGGACACCTGCCGAGGTGTAGGGATGGATGTACTGGGAGAGGTAGAGGGGGGTACTCTTTTCTCTTCTCTAGTCTGTAGGTTGGGTTGAAGCATGAAACCCAACATAAACGTCGGGTTGCGCTGTTGCTTAACCCGACCTACAAAAAATAGATAAAGCTGAATGGTTGGGTTGAAGCATGAAATTAGTTTTTTTTAACGAACCGCTCCAGACACAGAGGACACAGAGGTAGGAAAATAAGAGATGTTCACATTTCATTTAGGATTGCTATATAACCCATATCTACTAATCAAAGTCCAAATAAATGACTCGTTTTATACATGATCAATTTGCTAAACAATATCTAACAGAACTATTAACACCCTATGGACAAGTAGAAACCAGTAAAGACATCACCGCCGAAGTCAGACTGACGTATTATTTATACCCTCATCTCCTACCACACCCATAGCAACATTAGGCGTATTAGGAAAAATGGCCTCTAATTATGCCATATTTGAACCATTTCGTAATGCTGTAGGTAAAAGTGAAATCCGTAGTTGTATGGGTAAATTATTTGACATTAATGCTCAAATTGAACGTCAAGCGAAACGCAATG
>JBJUHT010000085.1:0-9653 GCA_046070105.1 Dolichospermum sp. | reverse complement strand
GTCCTTCTTCGCCTCTGTGTGCCTAGGTATCCACCATTAGCTCTTATTAGCTTGACCACTTGCAGTCTTATCCTGCTTGCTTTTTTACTCTTTCTCTTATGCAGTTTTCAAGGTTCTGACTGGAATTTCTCCCAGCATTCTGTTCCTTACAGGTGCTAGGTTAGTTCTCTGAATCCGATTTAATACTTTGAAAGTTAGTTGTTTTTACCAATCTCGACCGACCTTGGGATGATTTCAAGTTTTGGCTTTTGCCTTTTGACTTGATTTAGGTCTCCCTAAAAGGAGGTGATCCAGCCACACCTTCCGGTACGGCTACCTTGTTACGACTTCACCCCAGTCATCAGTCCTACCTTAGGCATCCCCCCCCAAAGGTTGGGGTAACGACTTCGGGCGTGACCAACTTCCATGGTGTGACGGGCGGTGTGTACAAGGCCCGGGAACGAATTCACTGCAGTATGCTGACCTGCAATTACTAGCGATTCCTCCTTCACGAAGGCGAGTTGCAGCCTTCGATCTGAACTGAGCTACGGTTTATGAGATTCGCATCACATCTCTGTGTAGCTGCCCTTTGTCCGTAGCATTGTAGTACGTGTGTAGCCCAAGGCGTAAGGGGCATGCTGACTTGACGTCATCCCCACCTTCCTCCGGTTTGTCACCGGCAGTCTCTCTAGAGTGCCCAACTTAATGCTGGCAACTAAAAACGAGGGTTGCGCTCGTTGCGGGACTTAACCCAACATCTCACGACACGAGCTGACGACAGCCATGCACCACCTGCACACAGGCCACAAGGGAACCGACATCTCTGCCGGCGTCCTGTGCATGTCAAACCCAGGTAAGGTTCTTCGCGTTGCATCGAATTAATCCACATGCTCCGCCGCTTGTGCGGGCCCCCGTCAATTTCTTTGAGTTTTAGCCTTGCGGCCGTACTCCCCAGGCGGGGTACTTAATGCGTTAGCTACGGCACGGATCCCAAGGAAGGAAACCCACACCTAGTACCCACCGTTTACGGCGTGGACTACCAGGGTATCTAATCCTGTTCGCTCCCCACGCTTTCGCTCCTCAGCGTCAGTTACTGCCCAGAGACCCGCCTTCGCCACCGGTGTTCCTCCTGATATCTGCGCATTCCACCGCTACACCAGGAATTCCAGTCTCCCCTGCAGTACTCCAGTCTGCCCGTATCGCCCGCACGCTCACAATTGAGTTGTGAGATTTCACGGACAACGCGACAAACCACCTACGAGCTCTTTACGCCCAGTAATTCCGGACAACGCTCGGACCCTACGTATTACCGCGGCTGCTGGCACGTAGTTGGCCGGTCCTTCTTCTGCACATACCGTCACTTGCGCTTCGTCTGTGCTGAAAGAGGTTTACAACCCGAAGGCCGTCATCCCCCACGCGGCGTCGCTGCATCAGGCTTGCGCCCATTGTGCAATATTCCCCACTGCTGCCTCCCGTAGGAGTCTGGGCCGTATCTCAGTCCCAGTGTGGCCGGACACCCTCTCAGGCCGGCTACCCGTCGTCGCCTTGGTAGGCCATCACCCCACCAACAAGCTGATAGGCCGCGGGCCCATCCCACACCGCAAAAGCTTTCCACCCCCACCCATGCAGGCAGAGGTCCTATCCGGTATTAGACCCAGTTTCCCAGGCTTATCCCGAAGTGCAGGGCAGATCACCCACGTGTTACTCACCCGTTCGCCACTCGTGTACCCCCGAAAGGGCCTTACCGTTCGACTTGCATGTGTTAAGCACGCCGCCAGCGTTCGTCCTGAGCCAGAATCAAACTCTCCAAACAAAAACCCCTCGCAAAAACGAGGCGGAATCCGAATCAGAAAAATCTGACCAAGCACCAGAAAAAATCTGGCAAAAAAGCCAAGCCCCGGCACGGGGGTACCAGAACCCGACAAAACAAAAAACAACAAACAAAAACCACCAAACACACTATTGAGTTCTCAAACAACACACCCGGCATCCGGTCGCACGGCCGAACCCCGCGGCGAATGCCGCGTACTCGTTGTGCGGTCAGAAGGAACGCTCCGAAGTCCGGAAACATTCCCGATGGATGCCGTCGCGCTCAGCGGTCGGAACCGCGTCGCAACGACAGAACCCAAGTTACGTCAGGGGCACACCCGAGTCAAATCCCCGAGCCCTGGGAACCCTTGACCGCGGTCACCGATGATCAACCCGCTCGACGCCGGCGATATTCCGCTTCCCCCGGCGCAGCACCAGCCACCGCCCGTACAGGAAATCCGATGCGCCGGCCGACCACTCCTCGCTGTCCACCCGAATGTTGTTGACCGACACCCCGCCCTCGGCGATGGTGCGCCGGGCCGCCCCCCTGCTCTCCGAGAGCCCGGTGGCCACCAGCAGGTCGACGATGCCGTCCGGACCGCCCGGTTCCAGCCGCGCCACCGAGGTCTCACCGAGCGCCGCCGCCAGGGTCGCCTCGTCGAGCCGGTCGAGGTCGCCGCGGCCGAACAGCGCCCGCGAAGCGTGCTCGACCGCCTCGGTCGCCGCTTCGCCGTGCACCAGTGGGGTGAGTTCGCGGGCCAGCCGGCGCTGCCCGGCCCGCTCGTGCGGTCGCGTCGAGGTGGCTTCGGCCAGTTCGGCGAGTTCCTCGGCACCCAGGAAGGTGAACCAGCGGAGGTAGCGGACCACGTCGGCGTCGGCGGTGTTGATGAAGTACTGGTACCAGGCGTACGGGCTGGTCATGTCCGGGTCCAGCCACAGGCTGCCGCCGCCGGTGGACTTGCCGAACTTGGTCCCGTCGGCCGCGGTCACCAGGGGCACAGTCAGGGCGTGGACCGTCGCCCCGAGCTTCTGGCGGACCAGCCGAACCCCCGCGATGATGTTGCCCCACTGATCGGAGCCGCCGATCTGCAACGAGCAGCCGTACCGCCGGTGCAACTCCACGTAGTCGTTGGCCTGCAGCAGCATGTAGCTGAACTCGGTGTAGGAGATGCCCTCGCCGTCGAGGCGCCGGCGGATGGTGTCGCGGTCGAGCATGACGTTGACCGAGAAGTGCTTGCCGACGTCGCGCAGGAACTCGATCGCCCCCAGCGGCTGGGTCCAGGTCAGGTTGTTCTCGACGACGGCCCCGGTGCGCGAGTCGTCGAACGCGACGAACCGCTCCAGCTGACCACGAATCCGCTCGGACCATTGCGCCACGGTGTCGGCGGTGTTCATCGTCCGCTCGCCGGTGTCCCGCGGGTCGCCGATGAGCCCGGTCGCGCCGCCGGCCAGGACGATCGGCCGGTGACCGGCACGCTGGAAGCGTTGCAGGGTCAGCAGCGGCACCAGGTTCCCGGCGTGCAGGCTGGGCGCGGTCGGGTCGAACCCGCAGTACACCGTCATCGGCGGCTGCGCGGCCGCGGCGGCGAGCGCGTCGACGTCGGTGGACTGCGCGACGAGTTCGCGCCAGTTCAGCTCATCGAGGATCGTCGTGGCCATACCGCTGATCTTCCCGTATGGGCTCGGGGATCAGTCGCTGCAGCCCGGGCGTGGCGCGCGGGGACTGCGCCGGTAGGCCGAGACCTCCGGACGGCCCTGCAGCCACAACCGCCAGGGGCGGTCGGCGGCCTGACTGACCCCGACCCGGGGCCCGCTGCGACCCTGCCCCGGCTCGCCGAGGCGCACTGTGACCGGCGACCGGCCGTCGAAGACGTCGATTCCGTTGTCGGCCATCGAGATTGCCAGGGCCTGACACAGATTTCCCGGACCGCGCGCCAGGCCAGGCCGCGGAACAGCCCCGCCACGGCGCCGCGCGGCCTGTCGCTCGCCGGACTCGATGACCGCCGCCCGCAGCAGAACAGCCGCGGCGACCCCGTCGGCCCCGCAGGAGACGTTGGCGCACACATGGATTCCGTGGCTGCGGTAGGTGTAGAGCCGACCGGGTGGTCCGAACATGACGGCGTTGCGGGCCGTCTGCCCGCGATAGGAGTGGGCGGCCGGGTCGGGCCACGGGCCGTCCCCGGGGCCGCCGTATGCCTCCACCTCGACGACCCGGGCACTGACCCCGCGCGCGGTGATGACCGAGCCCAGCAGCAGCCGCGCGGCGCTGAGCGGATCGGCCGACAGCAGGTCCGCACTCACGAGAGGCCGAGGTCTCCGCTCAGGCAGTCCGCGGCGGCCATACCGGACAGGGCGACCATCGGCAGCCCGCCGCCGGGGTGGGCGCTGCCCGAGGCGAGGTAGAGGCCGGAGCGCCCGGGTACCCGGTTGGGCGGACGCCTGAATGCGGCGAAGCGGTCGTTGCTGGCGGCGCCGTAGATCGCTCCGCGGCTTCCCGGGAAGGCGGCGGCGAGTTCGGCCGGCGTGCGGCGCCAGACCAGATCGTCGCCCCGGCCCCACAGGCCGGCCGCTCGGACCCGTTGTTCCACAGCCGATTCCAGCTCCGCCCACACCCGCGCAGGCCGCGGCTCGGCAGCCGGTTCGGCCGGGGCATTGGCCATCACGAAGACCGGTTCGGCTTCCGGCCAGCCGGCCACTCCATGGCAGCGCTCCTGGGCGCACAGGTAGACCGTTGGGTCCGCGGGCGGACGGTCGCGGTCGAAGATGTCGGCGAACTCGGCGTCGTAGTCGGCGGGGAAGATCACCTCGTGGGGCCGCCGGTCGGTACCCCGGCCGGCCCGCAGCGCGGCCGTCCACCCGGACATCGAGGCGGCCGTCGCGGCCGGCAGGTGCCGGCCGGCATCGGGCAGGGCGCCGGCGCGCAGCCAGTCCACATCGGCGTTCACCACGACGGCACGGCCGCGCCGTTGTCCCCCGCCGGCCAGTGCGATGCCGGTGACCGCGCCGCCGTCGACCAGCAGGTGCTGCACCCCGGCGTTGCACTCGATGACCCCGCCGTGGGCTTCGACAGCCGCGACCAGCGCGCCGACCAGCGCGCGGAGTCCGCCGTCAACACCGTATCCGCCCAGCGACAGCTCAACGTGCGCAATGCAATTGAGTGTTGCCGGGGCCTTCCGCGGATCGCTTCCGTTGTAGGTCGCGTAACGGCGGAGCAACATCCGGAGGTGCGGTTCCCGGACCAGCCGGTCGATACCGGCCGCCATGCTGCGCAGCGGGTCGACGGCGGCCAGGGCGCGCGGCCGGCGCAGGGCGAGGCCCGCCATGCCTGCCCAGGTGGGGGCCGGGCCGAAGACGAAGTTCGGGGCCGCCGCCTCCCAGATGCCTCGGCTGTAGGCCAGGAAAGCCGCCAGCTCGGCCTCCGCGGCCGGTCCCAGGGCCGCGCCGACGAGGGCGAGTGTCCGCTGCGGATCGTGGGCCACCTCGACCACGCAGCCGTCGGCGTAGTGGTAGCGGAAGCCCGGGTCGAGCGGGCGCAGGCCGACGACCTCCTCGAAGCGCAGTCCGGCCCGGGCGAACAGCCCGGTGAACACCTCGGGCAGGGTCAGCACACTGGGCCCGGTCTCGATCACCACCCCGTCGACCTCGACGGTGCCGGCTTTGCCGCCGGGCCGAGGACCGGCCTCGAGCACCCGCACCGCAACACCACGCGCGGCCAGGGCCAGCGCGGCGGCCAGCCCGCCGATACCGGCTCCGACCACCAGGACCTCAGCGGTCACGAGGCCCCCCGCGGCCCGGCAGCAGCGTCCTGGCCGGCCGCACCAGCGGGGCGAAGCCTGGCAGCGGGTCGCCGGGGTGGCTGCGGGCGCGGCGGCCGTCGGTCGCCGCCGTCACGGCCCGGTCGATGACCGCCAGCCCGTCGAGCAGTGCGGCCTCCACGGCGGGCAGCACCGCTGCGGCCGCGGCCGCCTGCCCGGGAATCGGTGCGCCGAACCGGACGACCGCGGCCGGCCGGTCCCGCTCGAGGTAGACGTAGTCGAGGCTGACCACGACGATGTCGGCCGGATTGTGGGCATGCATGACCCGCAGGCCGGGTTTGAGATCCAACGGCCGCAGGTGTGCTGGACGCTGACGGCCCTGCGGGTAGATCCACAGCGCGCGGCCGGGCCGGTCGAGCAGGTCGACCGCGGCCTCCAGGCATTCCCGGCTGCGTTCGGGACTGCTGCGGTCCAGGGGCAGGCCGCCGAGCCAGCCCAGGAACGGCAACCGGCGCAGGTTCTCGGCGTCCATCATCGCCCAGCCCAGACCGCCCAGCGCCTCGTCGAGCACGACCACGAGCAGCGCGTCCCACCACGCGACGTGGTTGGAGGCGAAGATCAGCGGCCGGCCGGCCAGCGCGGCGCGGGCCTCGTCCAGACCGGACACCCACAGCCCGTCCAGGCCCCGGGACACCCGGCGGCGGGCGTAACGGCGGGCCTGGCGCAACACGCCCTGGCGGCGGGTGTCCCCGGCCCGGGCCAGGGCGGCTCGATCGGAGACGCTGTCGGGTGTCCCCCCGCTCACACGGCCTCCCGCTGGGCGCGGGCGGCGTAGGAGCGCCCGCGCCAACGGATGTCGCCGCGGCGGCTGCACCGGAAGCTGTTGAGCAGCACCCCCATCATCAGCAGTACGGCCACCGGGTGCAGCAGCACACTGACCGTGCTGTGGCCGTGGCGCAGCGCCATGATCAGTCGCAGACCCAGGTTGGCGGCCACCCCGACCGCGGCGGCGGCGGCGATCCCGCCGGCTCCGGCCAGTAGCGCAACCGGCAGCGCGACGAACGGTGCGACGAAGAACAGCAGATGCAGCACCAGCACCAGGATCATCGCCGGCGGATTGCCGCCGATTCCCTCGTAGAAGTTCTTGGAGAAGCCACGCCACAGCGAGGCGGCGTCGAAGTACATGCGGCAGTTGGCCATTCGATCACCGTCGGCGAAAACGACGCGGCGCCCACTCTGCTTGAACGCGCGGCACAGCGCCATGTCGTCCACCAGGCTGGTGCGCACGCGGGCCCAGCCGCCGACGGCCTCCAGCGCCGCCCGGCGAATCAGCAGCAGCTGGCCGTTGGCCGCCAGCACCCGGGGGTCGCGCGTCAGGTGGATCAGCGGCAGCGGCAGCCAGGCCACGTAGGACAGATGCAGCAGCGGCATCAGCAGCCGCTCGATGAAACTGCCGGTGCGCTGGCGGGGCACGGCGGTGACCAGGTCGGCACCCAGCCCGCCCGGCACCACGTCGGGCGATCCCAGCAGCGAGAGCATGCGCAGCAGGCCGTCCTCGCGCAGGGCGACGTCGGCGTCGACGGTCAGCAGCAGGTCGGCGCCGGCCGCGGCGCTGAGGCGGTGCAGCGCGTAGGGCTTGCCCACCCAACCGGAGGGCAACCCGTCGCCGCGCAACACCCGCAGCCGGGGCAACTCAGCCGCCAACCGGTCAAGGACCTCGGCGGTGCCGTCGGTGGAGCCGTCGTCGTAGACCACGATCTCCACGACCGGGCCGAGGGCGGCGTCGGCGGCCCGCACGCAAAGCTCGATGTTGGCGACCTCGTCGCGGGCCGGGATCAACACGCTGACGCCGCCGGGCGCGGCAGCGGCCGCGCCGGGCCGGACCCGGCCCCGGGTCCAGAACGCCGCGTTGAACACAACCATGCTCAGCGACAGCAGGGCGGGCAGTGCCAGCAGGGCGGCCAGCGCCCTGGCCCAGGCCGGCGCGGAGCCGTCGAGCAGGGCCGCCGGCGACAGGTCGGGCCGGGCGGGGGTCATACCTGCGCCGCCCCCGACCCGAACAGCCTCGCCCACCGGCCCTCGGCGTCACCGGAGAACAGCGGCAGCCACATGGAGTTGGGGCCGGCCGTCCGGTGCACCCGCATCCGCACCAGCGGCCGCAGCAGGTCGGCGTCCACCCGGTCGGGCACCAGGTTCTCGCCCATGCCGTAACCCTGCTCGTCGCCACAGCGCCCCCGCAGCAGGTAGCGCTGGTAGAACGGGCCGTTGTCGAGCAGGGCTTCGACGTCGACGTGAACCGGCTTGCCGTCGGGATCGGGGAAGGTGGCGGAGGTGGGCCAGCGCAGACCCCAGGAGCTTCGCCGCAGGCGGCCGATCTGCAGGCCGGCGTCTTCGCGCACCCGGCAGGATCCGTCGGCCGCGATTTCGACGACGAGATCGCGTGCGGCCGAACCGGATTCGGACGGCATCAGGCGGTAGAAGATGAGATCGCGCCCGGGCAGCGCCAGCCGGCCCCACCACCAGTTGCGGATGCCCAGATCGTGCAGTGCCCGGTCGGCGCAGTTGCGGTCGTGATAGCCCCGGCCGTCCAGGCTCAGCGTGCCGGCCGGAGTGGTCAGCTCCAGGCCGCCGCGGCCGGCGGCCATCATCGGCGTCCAGCGATGGGTGCTGCCCGGATCGGGCACCGCACCCGGTGCGTCCCGGCGCAGCGGGCCGGACAGCCACAACCGTCCGGTTGCCCGCCCGCCGGTCGGCAAGGCGAGGTCGAGGCTGGCCTGCAGGGTGCGGGTCGGGGCCGTCCCGGCGGCGCCCGGCGCATCGGTCCAGGCGAACGAGCAGTCGCCGAGCTTCCAGGACCGGCCGTCCTCACCCCAGACGCAGTCCTCCCGGGCGAGTTCGGAGAGAAGGTAGAAGCGTTCCCGCCCGTCCTCGTAGACCACCAGGTTGACGCTGGGCCGATCGACCGGCAGTTGTGGCCGGCCGGCCCGCGCCGCCCCGGCATAGCCGGGCAGGAACGGCAGCCCCCACGACCAGATCAGGGTGGCGCCGCGGCCCCGGTCGTCGACCAGGTCGACGTAGAACCAGGTGAATCCGCCCGGGCTGTGCAGCACAGCAGGGTCGGGAGTGCAGTCGGCAGAACATAGCGCGATCAGGTGGCCTCCGGAATCCGGCCCGGGAGCGCCCCGAACCTGCTCAATTTTAGCCAAACCGCTTAGCGCTCAGAACCTTTCCATGCGACCCCCGGACCGGCATCTTCACCCCGGGTTTTCGGCCGTCAATCGCAGGTGCTCGTCCTCGTCCACCTCGGCCGCCTCGTCGACGAGCAGCACCGGAATCCCGTCCTCGATGCGGTAGGCCCGGCGCAGCCGCGGGTTGTAGAGAACCTCGCCGACCTGCAGCAGCGGCCCCCGGTCGGCGGGGCAGACCAGGATCTCCAGGAGCGCCGGGTCCAGCGGCTTGCGGTCCGGCACGGGTCTAGGGCGCCGGCGGAGCAGGAACCGGGGTGGCCTGCACGCTGACCGGCGCCCCGGCCGCGGGCTGGGGAGCCAGGCCGGCCGGGTTGCCGGCGCCGGGCATCTGTCCGGCGCCCATGACCGCGCTGTTGGCGTTCTGCTTGGACTGCGCGCTGGAGAGAATGTCCATCTGGGCCTTGAGCTTGGTCTGGTAGGCGATGGTGTCCTTGAGCGCGGCGATCAGCGGCAGCTGGTTGGGACGGTAGTTCATCGCCGTCTGCAGACCGTCCAGGTACTGCTTGGACGGCTTGTAGCCCATCGACCGCAGCTTCAGCGCGACCCTGAGCAGGTTGGACAGCTGGCCGCCGCCGGCGCCGACCAGGTACTCGTCGGCCAGCTGGTCGAGGACGTCACCACTGGCCGCGCCCGCCGCTGCGGCCGCCGTGGCAGCGGCGGCGGCTCCGGCGGCAGCCCCGCCGTCGACGGCGATGGTGGGCTGGGGGGTGGGCGTTGGCACCAGGCTCGGGGTGGTCACCGCTCCCGCAGCGGCCTGCGCCGACGGGCTGGGCGCCTACGACCCGGTCCTGGATCTGATCCTGGAGGACAACCGCGGGTTCGTGCGGGTCGCCGGCCGCGACGAGATCGGAGTGCTGCTGGC
>JBJUHT010000084.1:0-23050 GCA_046070105.1 Dolichospermum sp. | reverse complement strand
CATTGCGTTTCGCTTGACGTTCAATTTGAGCATTAATGTCAAATAATTTACCCATACAACTACGGATTTCACTTTTACCTACAGCATTACGAAATGGTTCAAATATGGCATAATTAGAGGCCATTTTTCCTAATACGCCTAGTGTTGCTATGGGTGTGGTAGGAGATGATGGTATAAATAATACGTCAGTCTGACTTCGGCGGTGATGTCTTTACTGGTTTCTACTTGTCCATAGGGTGTTAATAGTTCTGTTAAATATTGTTTGGCGAACTGATAATGTATAAAACGAGTCATTTATTTTTGTACCTATATGCGTATTTAATCAATTATTTCTGTATCAGGTAATACTTTATCTATTTTTTGTAGGTCGGGTTAAGCAACAGCGTCACCCGACGTTTATCTTGGGTTATGGCTTCGCTATACTTCGTGAACGTACCTCAACCAAAGTTACTTTATTAATCAATAATCGCTTAACTGTTTCTAAGGGAATACCCCAACTATATTGACTTATTTGTTCTCGCTGTGCGTCCGTTGGGTAAGAACCATCTTCAAAAACATAAGGATCACCCCAAATTGGGTTAGCATGGAGTCCATTAATTCCTATTAATTCTCCCGCACTATTCAATAACGGTCCGCCACTCATCCCTTTTTCTATATCATTGGTAGAGCCAATTCGGTATCCTCCTTCTAGAGCTTTATCTAGTACCAATTCAATTTTACCGGCTTTAATCACAAACCCACCGGATTTGCTTTGGCTATTTTTGAGGGGAAAACCCGCGGCTATTACTGAATCTCCCTTAGTAGGTTGTTGATTTGATTTGGTAGCCATTTTGTATTCTGATTCAGACACAAATTCTAATAGGGCTAAATCATTTCCCCTTAGTTGTTTTTTTCTGACTACAAGGTTAGCACGTTGGATTTTTCCGTCGGGAGTTTGAATAAAATAGGGTGCTTCTCCAGCTTGTAAAACATGATTATTAGTAATTACTCCATAGGTGGAAGTTAAGTTATTTTTATTATTTTTATAAAAAAGTATACCAGAACCCAAGGGGCGATTCTTGGAATCTAATAAGCGGTTATTAGAACCCATTTCTCTAGGGCTACTAAGAATTTTAACTGTAATTAAACGAGCCTCTTGTTCAAGTTGATTTTTCCCTTGATCACCAAACCAATTAACCATTAAAAAAGGGGGTTTTTGAACTGACGACACTGGAGTTGTCAAGGACAAAAAAGAACCAGTTAGTGCAAAAATAGTAACTATTCCTATGTGCCAACTCATGGTTTCCCCCCCATAATTTCAAATTTACCAAAATGGCTCGATCTTACTGTCAATCACTTGATCAATGTCAATACTAGCAGTTCCATCACGGTTAATTGTTAGTTTAATGTGTTCCTCTTGGTTACCATTGAGGTAAACAGCTTGTCCGCTTGCAGAAATACGGGTATTCAACAGTATCTCAAGAACTTGCTTAGGGTCACGATTCTTTGTCATAGTCAGTAAAACGTTTTTTTTGTTACAAGCTCCCTGGTCAGTTTCTAAACCGCAGATCACAGATTGACGGTTGACTGTTCCAGTTTTCAAGATTCTCAATTGACCTTGATTTTGCAGTTTCTGGAAACGATCTGATACTTGTTCACAACGTTTTTGCGGTGTCCATGTATCATTAATCTGACTTGTTTTTGTCCACACAATTAAGGGTACACTACCTCTGCTTGGGTGACGAACCACGGTTACTGGATAGTTATCAACTGAAGCACAAGTAAATTGACGGCTTTGAGCTTGACTAGGTTGATTACTGGCTAAAGTGACACTCAAGGCTAAGGCCAAACCAGTTAAGGGTGCTGATAGGTTATTCTTCATAACTAAAGCCAAAAAGAGCTAAAATTTATCCAAAAATTTGGGTTATTCCCAGTTTAATGCAGTCAAGTATAAATGTCAACTTCCAAGGTAAACTACTGCCCTATACAGAAGACTTATAAAACAACAGAAGACTGGAAACGGAAAGACCTAATCATGATTTGTTCTACATCTTTGAAAAAGTTATCATAGAGTGTTTCTTCTGCTCGATAGGTGAGAATATAAACTTTTGAGTTGCTGATAGTCCAAACTTCTATGACTTTAAATCTGAGGTTATTGTTAATTGGATCTTGACCTGTATAAACTATTTGATATCCCTCCCGATTATCTAGGTTTTTCGATTGTTGTTGGAGAATTTGTACAGCTATAACCGATTTTTTAATTTCCTGAATAGCAACCTGATTATAATTAGGTAGGGTCTGGGATTTTTCTATATCTATCACACGGATAAATAACCCTACATCTAAATTTGAACTGGAACTCTTAGGAGATATTTTAGCAATAGTTCCTCCGGTTAATGGACTATATTGTTGTTTTTCAGCTTGCCAATTTTGAGGATATTTGATCTCAATTCCAAATTGTTGATCTTGAAATAATTTCTCAGAACTATTTTGATTTTGATTTTTAATTTGATTTTGATAAATAGCTATTGAAAACCCAGCAGTCGTTAAGGTAATTGCTGTTATCAATAAACCTTTAACAAGAGGTGGGATAACTACTTTTATGGGTATGAGTACTGTCTTTCCGTCATCAATATTATTGATCTTTTTGCTATGAATTGGCTCCTGTTTAAGGCTATTCATGGCTTCTATGACTTCCGTTGCTGACTGGTATCTATAATAAGGTTCTTCTCGGAGCATACGCTCTAATATCTTACCTAAATGTTCGCTAATATGAGGATATTTTCGCCAGTTCCAAAGATTATTAACATCCCGGCAATTGTCTGGAAATTCACCTGTTAATAATTGCACACAAGCAGCAGCTAAAGCATATAAATCACTGGAATAATTAACCTTTTCCCCTCTGCTTTGTTCTGGAGGTGCATACTCAGGAGTTAAAAATACCATAGATGTTTCTGTAGTGCGAATATCACCCTGAATTACTTGTTTAACTGCTCCGAAGTCTATTAAATAAAACTTGTTATCTTCTGTTTTAGAGCGCACAATATTACTAGGTTTAATATCCCGATGAATAACATTATTTTTATGGATAAATTCTAAAACAGGTAAAATATCTTTTAATAAGTCCAAAACTTTTGCTTCTGAAAATTGTCCTTGTTGTTTCAGTTCTTTGCCGAGATCCTCACCTTCGATATATTGTTGAACTAGATAATTAAACTCTTGTGAGGTATCCTTTTCAGGATCAGTTTCAGTTAGGGAAAAATAGTCATATAAGCAAGGAATATTACCGCTTTTATCCCCTAATTTCTGCATAAACTTGGCCTCTCGTTCAAAGGCTTTTTTAATACCCGCAATGATTTCAGGGGAATGATGACTATCAATTCGTAATCGCTTAATAACACAATAGCGTTCTTCTGGCAAACTAAAATCAGTAGCTAGAAAAGTATCTCCAAAACCTCCTTGTCCTAAAGATTTGACAATTCGGTATTTTCCTCTATTTCCAGTTAAAATCGTCATTTTCTTTTCCCTTGGTTGCCACACTCTCACACCTCAAGAATTATCATAGCAGTAATTATGAACACTTACTTTTCTAATTGAGTAAAGTACAAGTAAATCGGGTTACACTGTCACTTAAACTCAATGTCTATGTTGGCTTTTTTACCACTTTATTTAGCAAAGTAGGGTGTGTTAGCGACAGCGTAACGCACCACTAATCCTGTATAAAATTAACAAGACTGCTCTAAATACTGATTAAGATCCTCAATAACGCGGGTAAGTTCCGCTTCTGTTGTCAACCGAATACCTAAATTGCGAATTGTTAACAAAACTTTAGCTGCAAAGGGAGTCGGCCAGATATTAGGATTACAAAATATCTCTACAAATACATCCCCAGTATAACGATATTCCAGAGAAGGTTGGGGAGTAATTTTACCAGTACCTGTACCTGGAGTGGTTTTAGCAGCAACAGCTTTGAGGCTTTTCATTAATTCATTAATTTCTGTTTTTAATTCTTGCGCTGCTTGGGGTGAAAAACTGAAGGAAACAGAACCTTCTACTAGATTTAGTGTTAGAGGTACAGAAGACATAAGCTACTTATTAAAAATAATTTGTAATTATCCATATTACCACCAAGATGTTCCTAGATAGGCGAATTATCAAAAAAATTGAGAATCTTTTTCTGCAATAAAGAGATTAATTCTTAATTAGCAATTTTTCAGCTATTTCTTGTATATTTATTCCTAGAAATAAATACTTATTGTTGTACAGTAAGAGAATAAATTCTCCATTCTTTTTTCCACAAATCACAATTATAAATATATGACTTACGATCACCGCACTGAAGTTAGGAAAGTTTTAATTATCACTCTCCTGCTGAATGTATTCGTCATGGGTTTAAAAGTCGTTGTGGGTTATTGGACAGGTTCGTTAAGTTTACTGGCAGATGCTTTACATAGTGTGACGGATAGTGCTAATAATATCTTAGGCTTAGTTGCGATTAAGTTTTCTTCACCATTACCAGACCGAGAACATCCTTATGGACATAATAAATTTGAAGCTGTGGGGGCTTTAGGTATCGCTGCATTTTTAGGTATAGCTTGTTTTGAAATTGTCCAAGGTGCAGTGGAAAGAATTATTAAAGGTGGTGAACCTGTGAAAGTATCACCTCCAGAATTGTGGTTATTACTGATTGTGTTAGGAGTAAATATTTTTGTAGCTTTTTATGAGCGTCATGTAGGAAGAAGAATAGGTAGTTCCATTTTAGTCGCTGATGCTACCCATACTATGAGTGATGTCTGGGTAACAATCTCCGTTATTGGTGGTTTAATTGGGGTTTGGTTGGGTTATCAGTTGTTAGATGTCATACTGGCTTTCCCAGTGGCTTTACTGGTATTTTGGAGCGGTTGGTCAGTGCTAAAAGAAAATTTACCTTGGCTAGTAGACCAAATGGCGATCGCTCCCGAAATAATTCATACAATTGCAATTTCCGTACCAGGTGTCCTTAACTGTCATGATATCGCCTCCCGTGGTGTAATTGGCCGTCAAGTATTCATAGAAATGCACTTAATTGTAAATGCAGAAGATGTAGAAACTGCTCATATTATCACTGAAGAGGTAGAAAGACAACTACAAGAACGTTTCAGTCCAGTGAGGATTTTAATTCATGTTGAACCACCCGCGTATCAGTCGGAGCGCATAACCTTTGAATCTGAATAAACACTGCTAGATAATATTTTTCACCTGTTTATATAGTAAAGTAAACACAGATATAGCCATTCCCATTCAAGTGAGGTACAATCAGTAATAATTGAACGCAGATGGACGCAGATAAACGCAGATAATTTTGTACTTCATTAAACTGAAAAACGCTATATATTCGCCAATACACACTAAAAAGTAAGATACTTACCAAAAATACACTATGGCTAATAATTTTATGAATTACTACGTGATCTATGATGGCAACTGTAATCTTTGTGTAACTTTAGTGCAATTGTTGGAAACTTTAGATCAAGGGAAACTGTTTCGCTACGTTTCTATGCAAGATGAAGAGATATTATGTCAATGGGGAATTACTTCAATAGATTGTGAACAAGGGATGATTTTAATTGATAGTAATGATACACAGAAACGTTGGCAAGGTAGTAATGCTGCTGAGGAAATTGGCCGATTATTGCCCTTGGGTAGTATATTTGTGGATGCGTATCGGGCCTTACCGGGGATGAAATGGGCAGGGGATAGGTTTTATGAACAAATTCGAGATCATCGTTATACATTGTTTGGGAAGCGTTCTTTCACCTATCAATCAGTATACTGTCTAGATGGTAGTTGCAAAACTGATCATGAGTAATTTTGAGTCAGACTTTGGTTTAGTACATAAGTTCTATTATGCAAGAATTTAAACCTCTTTTCTGGGCTATTGTCGTTATTTTTGCATTTAAAGCCTAAAATATATTTAACCTTTAAGGTTAACAATATTTATAGAACCGTGATAAAATAGATATTGTATTCGAGAATAGTAAATTTGAAGAAGAGTGCAATAACCAAAGACTTCTAGTAAAAAAACACGGTGCAGATCGAGCCAAACGCATCCGACGTAGACTAGATGATTTAATTGCTGCCAACATACTTGAGGATATGCGAAATATTCGAGGGGGTTGCCACGAATTACGTCATAATCTCGCCGGTCAATTAGCACTCGATTTGGATCATCCATACAGACTCATCTTTGAACCTGCAAATGAACCAATTCCCACCAAATCAGATGGTGGTCTCGACTGGAATCAAGTAACTGCCGTGAGAATAATCGGCGTGGAGAATTATCATGGAAAGTAAGATCCAAAATCGGTACAATCCAGATTACGTTTCACCTCCGGGAGATACCCTGTTGGAAGTGCTGGAAGATAGGGGTATGACCCAGGCAGAACTGGCTGAACGGACAGGAAGACCGAAAAAAACAATTAATGAAATTATTAAGGGTAAAGCAGCAATTACCCCGGAAACAGCATTGCAACTAGAATTGATATTCAATATCCCAGCTAGTTTTTGGAACAACCGGGAACGACATTACCGGGAATTTTTAGCACAAAAGGAAGAAAAAAAGCGTTTAGCAAAACAAGTACCCTGGCTGAAAGAAATTCCTGTCACAGCTATGATTAAATCTGGCTGGATTCGCCGCTGTGGGGATAAAGTAGAGCAACTGCGGGAAGTGTTAAATTTTTTCGCCGTCGCCTCCCCTGAACAATGGGAGGGTATATGGTTGAATCATCATATAAATTTTCGTCAATCTCAAGCATTTCAAAGCGACCCTAAAGCTGTATCTGCTTGGTTACGTCGGGGAGAAATCGAAGCATCGGCAATTGTTTGCGCTCCTTACAATGCTAATAAGTTTAAAGAGACACTACAAAAAATCCGTACTCTCACATTAGAACCACCGGAAATTTTCCAACCAAAACTAGTACAATTATGCGCAGAAGCTGGTGTGGCTGTGGTTTTTCTGCCAGAACTTCCGAAAATGCGAACTAGTGGTGCAACTCATTGGTTGAATGCTGACAAAGCCCTTATTCAACTCAGTTTGCGGTATAAAACTGATGATCATTTGTGGTTTACATTCTTCCATGAAGCTGGTCATATTTTACTACATGGTAAGCGGGATTTCTTTCTTGAGGGAACAGGTATTATCTCCGTTGAGGATCAAGAAAAAGAGCAGGAAGCTAACAAATTCTCTGCGGATATACTCATTCCTCCTGGAGATTTACAACGATTTCTGGACTCAGTTTCACAAATTAGTAAAACCAATATTATCCAGTTTGCTAATGAGATTGATATTGCACCGGGAATTGTTGTTGGTAGACTTCAACATGATCAAGTTTTACCCTCCAATCACTGTAATGATTTAAAGCGAAGGTGGGAATGGGCGTTAAATCAGCAGAAAAACTAATTATTTTTACTGACTCGGCCGATTAAACACCTCTAAAATTTGCCGACAAACCTGTTTGAGTTTTTCCCCAACAACAGCCAAAGGTACAGAATCACCGATAAAACTCCAGGTTTCCACCGTAGAAAGTCGCCAAACTTCACCACGATGGTCAAATCCAGCCGCTTCCACACCAATGGCGCGACGGTGATGAGTGATGGGATCTTGATAAAATCGAATTAAAATTAAAATACTGCGACAGCGCCAAGATTTGCTGACACCGGGGAAGTGAAAAGCGATGTCAATGGAATCTGGATCTACTAATTCTCTGGTTTCCAAGTCATTATGCCAGGGTTTGAGATCGGATTTGACATCAGGAAATTCGTATTTAAACAAATTGACCACCGTAGCAATTTTGCTGGCAAATTCGAGGTTTGTGGCTTGTTCGGCTGCGTTCACTCAATAATCTCCTATATTCGGCAGATGAAGATCAAGACAGAAAAACTAAGTTAATTGTAACGGTTGATTACATAGCGATCTAAAATAACACTGTTCATCGGCAACCAAAGAAAAAATTAATTTCCACTTATGGTGCGTCAACGTTCTATTTTTTCACTGATTTTCGTATTATTAGCAACATTCCTCATTGGTTGTGGTGGTCCTAGTGTTGCTACTTTACCACCATCTTATACGGCAGCGGAAGTTGCTAAAATTCAGGAGTACGCTCCGGGAATTAAGGCGGTAATTGATCGCCAAGGGGAACTCAAAAGCTTGATTTCTGAGGGTGAATGGATCAAAGTAGGCAATTTTATCCATGGTCCGATGACGGAAGCTAAGTTAAATATGACTTATATTGTCCCCAATTTGGCACAGCAAAACCAGGGAAAAGCAAGACAAATCATTAAAGATTTGTTGCAGGACTTAGTAAAAATAGATCAATCTGCTACTGCTGGCAATACTAGTCAGGCTTTGAGTAACTACAAACAAGCTTTTGTGGATATTGACAAGTTCTTAGAACTAGTTCCCTCTTAAAAGTAGCTCAAGAAAAAGGCCAAAGGTAAGAGTAAACAGGGAATTAGAGTCAGGAATAATATCATAAATACATTTATTTCTCGCTCTACTCCCTGCTTCCTGCCCGCTTTCGAGTCTTGAATCACAAAATGCTAGGGTAATGGAGTGATAGGGTGGAGAGGAAGACTATTTATTCTTCATCCCTGACTCAAGTGCGAAAACCATGAATGTAGTAATTATCGGTTGTGGTGTGGTTGGGGCGGCGATCGCCTATGAACTGAGCCAAGTTAAAGGTTTAAATATCACTGTTTTTGAGCAAAAACAACCAGCACAAGGTTCTACTAGCGCTGCCCTCGGTGTATTAATGGGTGTAATTAGCAGTAAAACTAAGGGTATTGCTTGGCGAATGCGAGAAAGTAGCATCCAACGCTATGCAACTTTGATTCCTGAATTAGAAGCAATTACAGGGCGGAAAATCCCCTGTAACCGGCAAGGAATCGTCATGCTGTTATCAGAAAATTTAGAGCGTCCCTTAGAAAGTGGCGTTGAGGTACTTTCAGAATGGGAACAATTGCGGGAAATTCGTCAATCTCAAGGTTGGCAATTACAAGTTTGGGATCAAGAACAACTGCGAAAATATTGCCCCCAGGTTAATTATCCCCAAAGTATTGGGGCTGTCTATTCTCCCCAAGATCTACAATTAAATGCTACAGCTTTAACTTTAGCTTTAGTAGATGCCGCCCAACGCAATGGTGTCAATTTTCAATTTGGTGTCTCTGTTACGGGTACAGAAACTCCTCCACCTGCCCCTCCAACACCCTTACACATCAAAAAAGGATTGGGAGAAGCACACAAATGTAATTTTATTGAAACTACACAAGGTAAAGTCACCGCTGATTGGTTTATCATGTCTGCGGGTTTGGGTTCAAAGGCTTTAACTGCAAAATTAGATCAGATGGTAAATATCCGTCCGGTACTGGGACAAGCTTTATATCTAAGTTTAGGACGGACTTTAGGAAATCCTGATTTTCAACCGGTGATTACTGGTAATGATGTGCATATTGTCCCCATGGGCAATGGTGATTATTGGGTTGGTGCAACGGTAGAATTTCCTAATGATCAAGACCAAATACCTCCAAATCAAGCTTTATTGGATGCTGTCAAACAACAAGCGATCGCTTTTACCCCAGATTTAGCCGCCGCTAAGGTTCTCCGTACTTGGTCGGGATTACGTCCCCGTCCTGAAGGACGACCAGCGCCAGTTATTGATCAGTTACCGGGTTTTACTAATGTTCTTCTAGCTACAGGACACTATCGCAATGGTGTTTTACTCGCCCCTGCCACAGCCACAGCCATTCGAGACATGATTTTACCTCAAGATTCTCGTTCTTAGAACTAAGATCCCCATCAAGACCTATTAGTAAATTGTAGCGAATGTCTTGAATGTCAAGCGATCGTGAAAAAATTGGTAATGAAGTGAAAAATAATTATTTTCACAAAAAATTAGCACTCTGTTTTAGAGAGTAAAAGCCAACTTAACGTAAAACCCATAGCCCGACCGGAAATTCATTTCTGGGCGGGTTTGTCAGCCAATAGATAAGACATTTTTAGCCCACAGCAATTTTAATGTACTTATACCACACTTTTGTTTTATATTCCTTTCTTCCTTTGCGACTTTGCGCCTTGGCGTGAGACTTTAAAATAGGGATGCAGCTTGATATTATTGAAGTAAAAAAAAGTTTTTCTGATGTTAGTGACAGAATCCCAGTAACTTTAGGTCAAGTTCGCTCTTAGTCTGTGCGGAAATAAGCACCTAGTTTAGGTCAAGACTGAGAATTTATCAAAATCGTTTATAATGAATCAGTGCAGATAATGGAGAGGTGCTACAACTGTTTTATCCCGAAACCACGGGAGCAGGGCGCATCAAAAGAATATCTTTCTGACTGACAACTGATAACTAACTAATGGCCATTGACAGCCAAGAAGTGCTAAAATTAGCGTTTCAGTGTCGGAAATTATGAACGCGGGTGTCATAACCCAGTCACTTACTGATCAATCAGTTACAAACTCACTAACTAGAAGAGAAACAGTTCTTAACATGATCAAACTACGTTTAAAAAGATTTGGCAAAAAGCGGGAAGCAAGTTACCGAATTGTCGCCATTAACAGCCTAACTCGTCGTGACGGTCGCCCCATAGAAGAATTAGGATTCTATAATCCCAGAACAGATGAAGTAAAATTAAACATTCCTGGCATTGTGAAGCGACTACAACAAGGCGCTCAACCTACCGATACAGTCCGTCATATTCTCATAAAAGCTAACGTTTTTGAACAGGTCAGTGCAACAGCCGCATCATAGTTTTGAGATGAAATCCCTAGCAACCGGTCCAAATTATGTTGGGCTGGTAAAGTTTCTTGTGCAGCCGTTTTTAGAATCTCCAGAATCTTTAAAGGTCGATTGTGAAATATCTCAAACCCTGAAGCGGACTTGGATACGCATTGCTTTTGATACTATAGATAAAGGAAAGGTATTTGGGAGAGGAGGACGCAATATCCAGGCAATTCGTTCTGTAATTAATGCAGCAGCAGAACTAGCTGGTCAATCAGTATACCTGGATATCTACGGCGGTGCTTCTCCGGGTCGGGAAAGTATAACTGTTGACGAAGAACAGGAAGAGCACCTACCACAGGGCAGATCGAAAGAAAGAGAAAGTAATATTCCCAAACCTGTTGTCAAACCACGTTTGCGGTAATATCAACTGCATTGAAATGTTAATTTCTTAGGTCTTTGGAAACGGGAGCGAGACAACAGCATTGTCAAATCTTGGCTAATAATTCCGTGTTTATTGCGGATTTACCAGCCAAGAATTAACAAATGTTGTCAGCCTATTTCCCAATCATAAACATATTAATAACGGAAAATTTGATTTTATTTGATATTTCTCAAGAGGAAAATATTGATTTTGTTAAAAACCATTTTTCACCAAATTCAAGAATAATATGGCAGATGATTTGATCCAACTGCCTAATATGTCCAGTGCGATCGCTTTAGCAGGATATAGTGAGGCTAATATCAAGTTTTTATCTCAACAAACAGGAGCTAATTTAGTTCTGCGGGGACAAGAATTATTAATTTCAGGAACACCAAAACAGGTAGAATTAGTAAAGAAGTTGGTGCGATCGCTAGAAAATTTATGGAGTCAAGGTAATAATATCTCTAGTGCTGATATTCTCACCGCCCGTCAAGCCCTCGATACCAATACAGAAGACCAATTACAGGACTTACAGCGCGATATCCTGGCTAAAACCCGTCGAGGTTTAGAAATTCGCGCTAAAACCTTTCACCAACGCCAATATATAGAGGCACTTCGCAGACGCGATTTAACCTTTTGCATTGGTCCTGCGGGAACAGGGAAAACCTATTTGGCTGTAGTTGTCGCAGTTCAAGCCCTACTTGGTAATCAATTTGAACGGTTGATTTTAACTCGTCCCGCAGTGGAAGCAGGGGAAAAACTCGGTTTTTTACCGGGAGATTTACAACAAAAGGTTAATCCCTATCTGCGTCCCCTTTATGATGCCATTAATGAGTTTATAGACCCGGAAAAAGTCCCCAATTTAATCGAGCGGGAAATCATCGAAGTTGCACCACTGGCCTATATGCGGGGAAGAACCTTAAATAATGCTTTTATAATTGTTGATGAAGCCCAGAACACTACCCCAGCGCAAATGAAAATGGTCTTGACGCGCTTAGGTTTTAATTCCCGGATGGTGATTACAGGTGATATTACGCAAACTGATTTACCACCATATCAAAAATCGGGCTTAGATGTAGCTTTACAAATTTTAAAAAACGTAGAAGGGATTGCTATTTGTGAATTTTCTCAAAAAGATGTAGTGCGTCATCCTTTAGTACAGCGCATTGTAGCTGCTTATGAGAAATATGAAACATAATACGCCTTATGTGAGTTAAAAATGCCCCGGTCATTTTAAGGGTTTCAGACTTCACTTTACCGACAAGTCCTAGTCTTAGGAACGAGATTGCGTTCTTTCAGCCTCCAACTCACATAAGACGTATAATAAAATATTCAATTAATTCTTGTGGGGTAGGCATCTTGCCTGCCCTTGAACCTGGACGGGCTAGAAGCCCATCCCACAAAATGAGATAATTTATCTTTTGGTATTGCCTTATTGGTCATAAATCTTGAAATTAAACACTAACAACTAAAAAATTAACAAATATGACAACAACATTGAAAGAATTTTTAGAAGCTTGTGAAAGCTTAGGAACTTTGCGGTTAATTGTCACCAGTAGCGCCGCCGTTTTAGAAGCGAGAGGGAAAATAGAAAAGCTATTTTACGCCGAATTACCAAAAGGTAAATATGCGAATATGCACACCGAAGGCTTTGAATTTCATTTAAACATGGATAAAATCATCCAAGTAAAATTTGAAACAGGTGAAGCCAAACGAGGGAATTTTACAACTTATGCAATTCGGTTTTTAGACGAAAAATCAGAACCTGCATTAAGCCTATTTTTGCAATGGGGTAAACCCGGAGAATATGAACCAGGACAAGTAGAAGCTTGGCAAATTTTAAAAGAAAAATATGGCGAAATTTGGCAACCTTTACCCTTAGAAATTTTGTAATTTTTAGTTTTTTTCAGATTCCCGACTTATTTAATAAGTCGGGGAGGAGGCTTAACAATAAACTATTTAATTCTTGAATATGTTGATCAAAATAATAATCAGTTTTTGGCTAATGCTTTTTTTGTTATTAGGAAATAACCAAGCACAAGCAGGAGAATTAGCTGAACATTTAGCCAAATTCCCCCAATGGGAAAAATTAACATCAGTCAAACCAGCAACGGGAGATTTAGTTTACCCTGACTGGATAGCTGGTAAGTGGAAAGTGACAAGTACATTAGTAGATTTAGCAGCACCCTTAGCACCGAATATAGTCACACCCGGCTTTGAAAATAATCGCAGTCAATTAAATCAACCAATTAGTTTTTTAGTGAGATTTGTGAAAGTTAAACCAACTAATTCGGGTTTAAAAATTCTTGCTTATTTCCAAAATCAAACACCAATATTAGTAGCTGATAGAGAATTTAATAGTTTAAATTTAACTAGAGCCTATTTAGGAGATGAAAATGTATTATCATCAAAAGTAGATCCGGAATCTCCTCATCGTCAAATTACATTTTTGCGTGGTGAACGTCAATTAATTTCTATTATCACTGCTCGCGCTACAGAGAGAATATCAGAACATCAATTCATCGCTTCTGAAGTTTTTCAACAATTATTTAAAGGCGGTTCTCATCCCTATTTTAACACTGTAGAATCAACCACCGCTTACCAAAAACTTTCCACCCCTTCCCCAAGCATTACAGCAGACCAAGTTACCGCTGTCTACCTTTCCCCCCAAGATCCTGATTATTTTACCGCAGGTTCTCGGCCAGTGGCATTATATCGCTATCGCCTAGAATTTTTCCCCCAAGCTGAACTTTGAGGTGAAAATGGTGTCCCCCTGGGAGCAACCGGGAAAACTGGCTTGGGGTAAAGCATTGAGACTTTATAAAAAATATTTTCTCCAACCCCTTGCCAAACTTAAAAACTATTGCTATTATAGTTAAGCGTGGGACACAAACGGGTCGGTGTCCGAGTGGTTAATGGAGACGGACTGTAAATCCGTTGGTTTACGCCTACGCTGGTTCAAATCCAGCCCGGCCCACCTCTTACCGATGTTGAGAATTATAATTGCTGTGTAATGATAAAATACACAGCATTATAACTCTTAATTTTAGTCTCATTTTCGCCCGTGTGGCTCAGTGGTAGAGCACACCCTTGGTAAGGGTGAGGTCACGAGTTCAATCCTCGTCACGGGCTTTTTAAAAAGCATATAATTTAGCTACGAGTTGGGAAAGTACGAACCAGAAAGAACAGTGAGGTGTAAATAAAAATCTCCCCATGAACTCATAATTGAGAAGAATATGGAGAGATGTCAACATCCAAGATTTCTGAGGAAATAATGGTATTAATTCTGAGGAGAAGAATTATTCTTTTCTGGTTTTATAGGTGCTTGGGGTAAAGTGTTGCTGGGAATTGAAATACCAGGAGTTATTTCCTTTCCCGGAGCAGGAAATAGATTTGGGTTATTGGGTGATAAATAATTGAAGTTTTGCGACGGGTTAATTCCTGGGTTAACAGGAATAGCAGGGAAGCTAGATGAATTTGTCACTGGTTGAGATGATCCGGGAATAATTCCTAAAGATACCCGATTTCCTCCCACCTTTCGTAGCAAATCTAATGTTTGAATAACATCATTATAAGTTGCTGTACGTGACGCATTCAATACTAAAATTCCCTCTGGATTTGTTTGGATATATTGCTTTAAACGCGATTCCAATTCTTCCCGACTTACAGGTTCTTTTTCTATATATGTCATCCCCACAGCATCAATTGTCACGGGTAAAATGTTATTTTTGGTTTGGGAATTAGCAGCAGAACTTGTACCTGTACTAGCTTTAGGTAAATCAACATTAATTGCTTGTTGACGAGTAAATTGTAAAGCTGCTAATAAAAAGAATGTCAGAATACAGAAAACAACATCAATTAAGGGGATAATTTGAATCTGAACGTCCTCAGCGGTGTTATCTAATTTAACTTTCATCTTCTTCTACTAAAGAGTTCAACGAGGTATGATCAATTGTCTGGTCTGACTCAATTAGAGAACTGTTGGGAAATGATTTCTCAATTTTATGAGGATCGGGAGGGTACTGACGGTAAAGTAATTCTAGTTCATTTCCTGCTTTATTGAAAACCTTGACTTGGTTGACGACAAAACTTTGAAATAGACGGTAAAATACTAAACTAGTAATTGCTACTATTAATCCTGCGGCTGTACTAATTAGAGATTCCCCAATCCCAGTTGTGACACCAGCGGCCGACTCTGTACCCAAATCACCAATACGAATTGAACTCAGGGAATGAATCAAACCCAAGACCGTACCTAATAATCCTAGCAGGGGCGAGAGAGCAATTACAGCTTCTAAAAGTTTTTCTCCCCGTCGCATTCCTGCTATTTCGTCTGCTGCGGTTGATTCTAGCGCCAATCTAAAGGTTTCTGGATCGTTTTTCTTGAGGCGTAAAGGTGCATATAAAAACCTACCAATAGGCTGATTTCTAGCTTTCTCAGCAATTGCTTCCGCTATTTCCCAATTCTCACCAGCAGCGTCCAAAATACGATTAACTATTTCTGTTTCCTGGGTAAGAATTTGTAACCAGAACCAAAAACGTTCAAAAATCACACTTAGTGACAGCACTGATAAAACCAGCAAAGGCCACATAGAAGGACCGCCCTTCTTGAACAAATCAAAAACTATAGAGGTCCCGCTCTTATTCAACAAATCTGAGATATCCACTGTTTAACTTTCCTCACTCCATCACTAGTAATCAAAACATTTTCATTTTCAAGAGTAATGCAATACTCAAAAATTTTCTATTAATTACTAAGGATTAACATTTTCCATACACAAGTTGAGAAGATTATTTGTCAAAATAAAAAAAATTACTGGAGGTTAAGTATATGAATTTTTCAATTCAATCACTTTATACATGGTATCGAAATACATTACGTAATCCTAAATACCGTTGGTGGGTAATTATTGGTACTGTTACCTATTTAATCAGTCCTTTCGATATTTCTCCAGATTTTATTCCTATTATTGGACAAATTGATGATGTATTACTTTTAACTCTATTTGTGACAGAAGTTTCGGGATTAGTGATTGATGGTTGGAAAGCGAAAAAAGGAACTGTAAATAATAGTACCAGCAATACCGTTAATAATACACCTCCTACTGGGAAGACTGTGGACGTTGATTCTGTTTCCGTGAAATAGTGTAGGGATGTCAACAGAATTTTAGCAGACTTTCGTAGTGAGGACTTTAGTCCTCAAAATTCCTCACTACCAAATTATCTCCAGACTTTTGACAACACTATTTCTAGTAATATATATGAAAAGGTGATTTCTACTGTTATATGCGGCGTGACTCTATTTTTTATTATTTATTTCAAAAATACCCAACCCTACTGTTTGAGTTATTGGCAAATCCTCCAGCAAATGCGGCTAGTTATCGCTTCGATTCGGTAGCGGTAAAAGAACCAAAGTTTGAAATTGATGGGGTGTTTTTACCACCGGAAACCGAAACACCAGGAGTTGTTTATTTCTGTGAGGTACAATTTCAAAGAGATGAGCGACTGTATGAACGTTTATTTGGGGAGTTGTTTCTCTATTTTTACAGAAATAGGGAGCGTTTCCAAGATTGGCAAGCGGTGTTAATTTATCCAACTCGGAGTACAGAACAAGGGGATATTCACCCCTATCGCGCACTTTTGAGTTCGGAACAAGTACATCGAGTATATTTGAATGAGTTGGGAGAATTTGAACAATTACCCCTTGATGTGAGTTTGTTAGTGTTAACAACTCTCAACCAAAAGAAAGCGCCAGCAGCAGCGCGATATTTAGTCAACCGTTGTCAACAGGAGTTACAAGCACCAGCGGATAGTCGTGCCATATTAGAAATAATTACCACGATTATGTCTTATAGGTTTACTCGTTTAAGTCGTTTGGAGATAGAAGCAATGTTAGGTATAACTTTTGAGCAAACTCGCTTATATCAAGAACTAAGAGAAGAAGCGACAGAAATAGGTATGCAACAAGGTCTGCAACAAGGTCTGCAACAAGGTATACAAAGAGGTAAACAGGAGGGAGAAGTAACTCTTATCCTGCGGTTGTTATCTAAAAAATTCGGGGAAGTTCCTAGTCAGCTAAAAATGCAGATTGAGAAGTTATCTCTGGAACAATTGGAAGATTTAACGGAGGTGTTGTTAGATTTTGCAAGTTTAGATAATTTGGTTAGTTGGTTGCAAAATTTAGAAGTTTCTGAGAAGTAGAAGCGAAGTTTTGATCTATATCCATTCCATTTAATTTTGCAATTGTTAGCTTATAATATTGCGGCGCGGCGGGGTTTGGATGTAGATTAACCGAGAAATTTGGCGAAGTCGGTGACAGTTGAATAATTGATATTTTGCTGATTTAGTGAATAATTAGGTGGGTATTCCCCACCTAATCAAATTGTATCTTTATTGAGTTATTTTTGATTTGTGAGCAACCAGTTATGTAAATCATAAAATCATGCAAACTATTACAGCACTTCCCGGTGTTATGTTGAATATGGTGGTTATAAATGGACACGCACCGCTAAAAAAGAACTAAAGTCTTCGATTATTGACAATAGTAAAACTATCTATTAGGTATCTTCGGTAAAGTAGAGACGTTCCATGGAAAGTCTCTACAATGGTTTTAAAGCACGCCCATTTAATTTCGGGTCTATAAACTATGAACACCTCCGCTCAATAATTCGAGTTGCAACAGCCATGAATTAAAGTGAGGACATTTATTGCGAATTATTTCCAGTCCAATTGATTCAGCTAATAGTGAACCCACAGTAGATTTTGCTTTTTCATAATCAGGAAATTGGGCAATAATACGTTTACTGGGGGCTGTTTCCCTGCTATCATTAATCAATTCAGGGGTTTCATAGCTATCAGCAATAGTCTTGAGAATTGCAACCTGATTTGAGCAATTATCATAAAAGGACTCAAAACAAGTAGGATCAGAAAAAAGGTAAGCTTCATATTCATGCAGTTGAATGTACGGTATAAATCGAGGATCATTAATATCATCAGCAAAGCTTTTCTCTAAAAACTCGACTCGTTTTGTGGGATTTTGGCGCATAATTTCAGATTCCTTTAATTCCGGAAAATTATAATGAATTGCATACAGATCAATCATCGTTGTAAAGAAAACATCTGTATTTTTATCCTCCGCAAGCGATCGCAAAATATCATTCTTCATTGGCTGATAATCACCATAACCACTACCACCACGATTAGTTTTACCTTTTTTTTCTTCCATGAGCAATGAGTCTAGGGTGGTGCATAAATACTTGATATTGAGTCAGATATGGTTGCAGGATAGTAGAAGCAAATGTTTGTTCAGTTTGTCCTTCTGCAAATAAATAGAGTCTTACCATTAGTGTGGACCTCCACCAATGATATTTTTTTCCCAAATTTCTCCTAAACTATATTCTTCTAACCAAGATTCTAATTCTTCAGGATTTAACCGCTTAAATTGCGATTCTTTACCCACTCTATCTACTGTAATTACATCTTCAGGATTAAAGTTATCTAAAAAAGAAGTAGATTGGGTACTAATTAAAATTTGTGTATGATAGGAAGCCTTACCAAATATGGCAGCCAAAACATTCAGAGCATATGGATGTAAACCTAATTCCGGTTCATCAACAATAATTAATTTTGGTAGTTGATCTTCAGGTTGTAAAAGCAAAGTAATTAAACAAATAGCACGTAAAGTACCATCAGAAAATTGATGAGGTCCAAATACTTGATCTGATCCTTTTTCTCGCCAGTTGAGAATAACGTTATTTCCTCTAGGTACAAGATCAAAATCATCAAAAAATGGGGCAATTAGACGGATTGTTTTGACAATACGCTGATAGGCTGTACTGTCATATTCGCGGAATCTAAGAAGTAATGCAGCTAAATTTCCAGCATCAGACATCAGCGATTCGTTGTCACCAACATAACAGGATTGACGAACTCGCGCAGTAGTAGATGTATCATGAAAGTGATACACAAAGCAGCCATTGATTAAAAATTTAAGTATTTGGGCTGTTTCCCTACCTGCTCTTGCATATTCATTTATTTTTGTCTCCTGATGTCCTGCACCTAATGAGCTATGGTTTCGATCACCTTTCCAGATAAAAGCCTCTTCAGCAAAAATCAGTGTATCTCCTGCGGCATGAAATAGACGCATGAAATAAAGAAGCACTTCTGTTTTAATATCAACTTTAAGGTCAAACTCTAGTTTTGCCTCGATTTGCGGTGTTACCTTGGGTCCAAAGTGTAAGAGAGATTGAGCGTAACCGGATATACCAATATATTGTTGAAGTCGTCCGGCCATCATCTCGTTCAGCATTTTAAAAAAGGAGATCAGATTGCTCTTACCTGCTCCATTAGCTCCAATCAAAATGTTTAAGGGACGCAATTCAAGATCCATTGTCTTAATGGACTTAAAGCCCTTAATAATTACTCGTTGTAGCATAGTTGATAATTAGTATTTATACCAAAAATAGCAAACGTTTAAACATCTTTCACAAACTCCGTTAAGAACCTAAAGGCCTTCAAAATATAATTAGCGCAATCTTGAGGAGAACTATTATAAAATGATGGCCAGGCACTAGCTTTATCTTCATCATAATTATCTTGACGATGGGGATGATTTTCTAACCACGCTAACCGCACTGCGTGACCGATTAACACATCTAAAACTATATATTCTTCAATTTGCAAGTTCGGGTTATTAGCCACGATTGTAGCCAATTCCATCAGGGCTTCTACATTGACTTGACGATATTCAGGGGCTTCAATTTTATTCAGTAAATGTTCAACCAATAAAGCGAAATTTCTTTCTCCGGCGGTCATTTCGGAAAGCATAATTTCACTTTCTAAACGATTTCTTCTTTCTAATTTATCGCCAATTACTACACCTTTACAATGTTGCATTAGTAGCCAAACTTGTTTAAAAAAGTCCTTGGGGACACGATTTAAAGCGCCTTCTGCTTGACGAAATCTGCGCCAACCATGGGGAGGAATTTCTATTTCTTCACTACTTTGAGATAGCACAACCCAAGCAATATCACTTTCTTTTTGTTTGACGTGCAATGATTCCTGTTGACGCAATAAATTACTCACACCACTATATCCAGTTAACACTTGACGCAGCCGCATTTTGACTTGAAAAGGTGATAATTGCATTAATTTCTCATAGGCTTCATCTTGGGTGAGATTAAATTCTCTAGCTATTTCGCTAGTAATTAAAAGAATCAGATAACCGACTCTTAATGTGATAAAACCGCGAAATAATTCCGGTTCAGATTTGATTAAAACACCAAGATAAATAAGAATTTCTTGGGTTAAAACCCGGTCGCGGATATCCTCACGACAAAAGTTATTAATTTTCTCAGCAATTTCATTTGCAGACATGGGAACAACCATTAAAGAAGCCTGACTATAAGCCCTCCCGACTGCAATTTGCTTTCCTTGCACCAAAATACTCGTTACCGCGTCTGATAAGCCAATATCAAGCATTTGACGTAAACCCGCAGCCCGTCGTACCACCGCCCAAATCCCTAAATCGCCGGCTTTGTTGTAAACTTCATCCAGTAAATCAGCTACAGTGACTTGATGATTTGGACCTGCATAACCTGTATTAAATTCTAAACCCTGTAAGCGACTTAATGTTTGCAGTAATTCAATCTGCTCATAAATATTTTCTGATGAACGCAAATATTGTAATAATAAATTCAAGTTAGTTTCGCATTCCATTTGAAATTCTTGAGTATGTCCCAAAGACCAACTTTTTTGTAAATCAGAAGTCAGATAATCACCACGAATTTTTTGATTAATTACTGATGATTGAGATAATGTTATATCTGACAAAAAATCAATTTTTTGAATTGCGGCTGTCAGCATTAATTGATTTAATTTCCCTAATTTTACCTGCACTCCATGACAAATACCATCTTTGAGTTCCTGCATTAGTTCTAATAATGCTTCTGCACCAGTTTCTAGCATTGTTCGAGTAATCATTAAGGTCAAAGTCGGACGACCTAAATCACTCCAATATTTTTGAATATAAGCTAATTCTCCTCTAATTTGATCTACTAAAAAGTGATAATCAAAAGTTAAATAAAATTGCTGAGAATCTAAAAATGATGGTAAAAATACCACTGTTTGACCTTGAATTTTAAAAAATCTTGATGTCGTTAAACTTCTCAGTCTTCGCAGAGGACGGCCTGTTAAACCTAATTGATCATTTCTACCAATTTGGGTATAAATTTGCGAAAGTTGCTCAGATTTTCTGACTTGAATTGGTGCTAATTGGTTGGGTGTTTGGGTTTCAATTCCATATATTTCTAACTGATTTTGTAATTCTTCATCTTCGGCTATTAAAGCAATTTGTACTAAGGAATTACGTTTTTTACCTAGACTTAAATGTCTACCTAAAGGGTCAATATCTCCCAAGGAAATTAAACCCTCGCTTAACATTTCTCCCAAATAATATAAACTTTGCGCCCACACTAAGGGAATATTTTCGTTAGGTAATCTTAATTGAGTTTGAGGATTTATTTTTTCTGCTTCTATATTTTCTTCAGGAACATAATACAGTTCTGGTAATAGTTGGACTCCATTTTGCTCTACCAACAATGATTTTAAAAGTTGTTGATATTTCTCAATTTGTGTTTTTTCACCTCGGAATAAACCATCCAGAACTAAATAAGTGAAAAATAATGGCCATTCACATTCAATATGTTCAAATTCTTTTAATTCACTAGGTTCATAATGTAAACGTTCGGTATCTTCTAAAACTGTTTGATGTCCGTCTCTTAAAAAGCGTTTACAGCCATATTTTCCGGCTAATTTACTCACAATTTCTTTAAAAGTTCGTTCTCGTAATTTATCATCTTTGACAGCAAAGGCGGGATAACTAATTATACTTAATAAAGCTGCATCAATTTCTTTAGAACCTGATTCTCTGGGTAATAATGATTCTAAGGTGATTCTTGCTCTCGCAATTTCATCTGGTAAAACGTGAATTACTGAGGCTTGACTACCATAAACACCAAATAAATTTAGTCCATTTACTGCTTCTAAAGCTGCTTTAGCCATTCCTAAAGAACTGGCGTTTAATTCTGCATTACCATGATTAATTTTATTACCCCGTTCCCAAATTCCAAAATCTGGTGTCCGGTAAGCTCTACCAATATAATAAACTAGATTTTGAACAAAGTTAACTTCATCTAATGTAAAAATAATTGATAATCCACTGGCGGTCATTTCTGCTAACATTAACAAGAAAATAGATGTAGCGTCAAGTTGTAAATGTCCCCATTCATCATCACCAACTACAATATCACCTGTGGACGTATTATATTTAGCATGAAGTCCATCTAATAAAGATTGTGTATATTTAAATTTCTCTACTTTGTGAGCTTGTCGCATCATAGCAAATAACAAACCCCGCATTAATTTGACTACACTTTGTTCTAGTTCATAAGTGCGACCACCATCACTATCTAATTTGCGATATGCTAAAGCTAAACCCCAAACCGCTAATATACTATACACATTATCTCGCACCCAAGCATCTGTATAATCACCATGAGCAGTCACAGCGGTACTCGCAGGTAATAAACCAGTAATGGGGTTTTGACGCGCTAAAATAATTGTTTTGATTTCTTGATAATAAAAGTCTAAGCGGGTCGTTAATGTGGTAGATATGTTCATTATGCTGATGATAAACTGCTGAAAAATTTAACTCTGTTGGTGTCCGGTGAATGAATAAAAGGCGTTGCTGAATTATGAATTTTAGCCTCACGCCAAGGCGCAAAGACGCACTGAGGTTTGAGTTTTAAGGGTTCAATTTGGGAATTTCATAGTTCCCTGTCCCCTGTTCCCTGTTAAGAGTCCCCTGTTCCCTGTAATGAATAAAAAAACGGCG
>JBJUHT010000083.1:0-10936 GCA_046070105.1 Dolichospermum sp. | reverse complement strand
ACCGCGAGACTTTAATGGAGCCGTGGGGATTTTCCTCAAGGCAATGTGGGATACCACCTTTACCAACTCAGTTGGTGATGTTGTACTGGACATTCACGATATCTCAGATGTCAGGGAATGTCTCGGTTAAAAGTATCAGTGGAACAAGATATTAATCTTTTAGATATCGCTACTTATCGCAATGTCTGCGTTATGGTTATTCGCAGCAACGCCTTGTGATTTTACATAACTCTAGCAAAAAAAATTTAGTATGTCAAGAGCGTCCGCTGAAAAGACCAAAAATCGTTGAATAAATAGAAAAGATTATCAACAATATTGAGAATAGCCCCACATTATTGACAAGAATCTTTTTTTTCCAAATCTCGAAGTTAACACTAATCATAAAAAGAATAGGTGATCATCCTCATTTTCCCACATATTCTCAATTATCCAACAGCAAGAAAACAAAGATCATCCCGATTTTCTTGATTTGGACTCATCAAAATCCCAATTTTGTAATATTATCACTATAGATATAGGACTCCTATTTGATTTTTGAATAAGACTCGGTAAGTATCAATTCTGTCTTTTCTGTTTCTTATTCCCTGACCACATAAGTAAATTCACATAATCAAACCGGATTCCTATATGTGACTTGGCACTCATAAGTCAGTAATTGTTAACTTTTCAGTTACTGTTAATTAAACCCAAGCTCCCCAAATCCTTCCACCACAAGAGGGTATAATTAAAGCAAAATAAGCCATTGTTTATGCGTTTAGACAACTACACACTCGGCAATTACACACCTGGAGCGCCATACAGTCAACAACTTTTATGGTACTTTATTGGCTCGCCCCTAGTGGGGAGTTATTGGCTGCCCATATCATCTATCAAAGTTTCAATATTGAGGCTGTTTGGTGCTACCATAGGCAGAGGTGTACGCATTAAAACAGGAGTAAGAATCAAATTTCCCTGGCGCTTAACTATTGGTAATCACGTTTGGATTGGAGAAGATACCTGGATTGATAATTTAGCTAATGTTACCATTGAAGATCATGTTTGTTTATCTCAAGGAGTTTATTTATGTACTGGTAATCATGACTGGAATCATCCCCATTTTCAACTGATTCCTGCCCCTATTTATATCCAAGAAAGTAGTTGGATAGCAGCTAAATCAGTAGTCGGACCTGGTGTTACCATTGAACGAGGAGCAGTTTTAGCATTAGGTAGTGTCACAGGAAGATCATTAGCAGCGAATATCGTCTACTCTGGAAATCCGGCTATACCTGTCAAAAAAAGGACAGAATCTCCAAATTCGGCATTAGATACCAGCAAAAATTAAATTTCAGTAGTTGCTGGTTATTAGTGTTTAAAACTGCTAGAATGTGACTCATGTAAAAAACAGTTACAGATTCCCCGTTATTTATTGATCACAAAAATCTATGCTTGACCAAGTTAAAAAAGATAAAAATTCCCAGAGTAATAGCACTCCCCCTGGGATATTATTTTCAAATCCCGCATTTTCCCAATTTTCAGAAGAGGCTAGTGATTTTAACCTCAAGTCCTTTTTTGATCTTTTGCAGCGCCGAGCAGTGATGATCATAGGAGTTGTTTCCGTTGTTATGGGTGGTGTTGTTTATACAACTTTTAAACAAGTACCAATTTATGAAAATAGCTTTCAAATATTAGTTGAACCTGTTAATAGTGACTCTAAACTAGGGAAAATTGACTTAGGACTCGCTAGTTCTCTTCAATCAACTGGACTAGATTATGAGAGCCAAATTCAAGTTCTCAAAAGTCCAGAACTGCTGGAAGATTTTATTAAAAAAATCCAGAGATCTCATCCTGATATTAATTATCAGACCCTTTTACAAAATTTAACTATTCTTCGTCTGGGACAATCAAAAATAATTCAAGTCAGCTATAAAAGTGACAGTAAAGAAAAAACTAAACTTATACTTGATCCTCTAGCTGATTATTATTTAAAATATAGCCTCAACAAGCGACAAACAAAGCTCCGTCAGGGAGTGCAATTTGTGGATGCTAAAATACCTGAAATTCGCGCTAGACTGGGACAGTTGCAAAAAGAAATGCAAATGTTCCGCCAAAGATACAATTTTATTGATCCAGAAAACCAATCTCAAGTAATTTCTTCACAAATTGAATCTTTAACACAACAAAGACTAACTGTAAACCAACAATTAATCACTTCTAGAGCTAGTTATAATAGGCTACAGAGACGTGAAGAACAGTTAGCAATTCTCAATTCCGCTCCTCTTTATCAAACCCTAATTGCTCAACAGCGTCAATTAGATACCCAAATATCTGGAGAATTAACTCGATTTCAACCGGATAACCCAGTTATCCGCACCTTACAAGAAAAAAGAGCCAACCTTTTACCTATTATTGAAGCAGAAGCCGCACGCACTATTAATATCAGAATATCCGAAGCTACAGATTCAATCAAGAAAATAGAAGTAGACAATCAATACATAGCACAAGTAGAAAAACAACTGCAATTAAAATTAGATCAGTTGCCAGTCTTATCTCGACAATATACCGAAATCCTGCGGAATTTACAAATAGCTAATGAAAGTTTAAATCGCTTTTTAGCCGCCCGTGAACAACTGCAAATAGAAATAGCTCAAACAGAACTACCCTGGGAATTAATCCAAGCAGCTTTTCAGCCTCAATATCCAATTTCTCCCAATATTTACCGCAATTTAACTTTGGGATTTGTGGCTAGTTCTTTATTAGGCATGGGTGCTGCTTTTATCAGAGAACAAACTGATAATACCTATCACAGTGTTCAAAATGTCCAAGATAAGGTAGGACTACCTGTATTAGGATCTCTTCCCTTTCATAAAAGCTTGGTCCAAAACCCATCTTTGAACCTGAAAAACACAGCTAAAAATCAAGAACCAGAATTGCTTGTGGACCCTCTTGTCGTCCCTAATGAACTATCTAGCACTTCTGCTCCTGGCCGTTCCCAATCCAGCTATTATTATGGACAGGGATCATTTTGGGAATCTTTGCAAGTTTTATATAGTAATATTCAACTGCTCAATTCTGATCGACCAGTTAAGTCTTTAGTTGTTTCCTCTGCTGTCCCCGGAGATGGTAAAAGTACGGTAGCATTTACTCTGGCAAAAACAGCCGCTATTATGGGGAAAAAAGTATTACTTGTAGATTGTGACCTCCGCAAATCCAAAGTTCATAAACTATCACAATTAAATAATCTTTGGGGAACAAGTAGTTTAATTTCTTCAGATATAGATGTCAACCAAGTAATTCAAGAACTACCGGAACTTAATGGCTTGTCAGTGGTAACTGCAGGTCCTCTACCGCCTGATCCGGCGCGGTTGCTCTCATCAGATAAAATGAGTCAAATGATGAGCTATTTCTCTGAGAATTTTGATTTAGTGATTTATGATACTCCTCCTTTGTCAGGATTGGTAGATGCCAGACTAGTAGCAGTTCATACTGATGGTGTGATGCTAGTTGTCAGAATTGATAAAACAGATAAATCTGCCTTAAAGCAACCTATTGATACCCTAAAAGCATCTCCCATCAATTTACTAGGAGTAGTAGTCAACGGCGAGAAATTCCGAGGATTAGGATATAACTATAATTACAAATATAGTTCATATTACTATACTGAGAGTAGTAATAGTTAAAGCAAATTGTCATCAAACCCGGAACAAGAACCCCAACCCCCTCCCCGAAGGCGAGGAGGGAGCTAAGATGTAGCTTATATGATTGGAAATCGCTGTAAATTAGCGTCAATTGGTTGGCTAGTACGAGACTGAAAAAGCTTTTGTAGCCACAGATAGATCAAACATTGGCGTTGATACTAGCATCGGTAACTATTAATCATCAACGCAAAATTAATAACTAATGAACCTTAGCTATTGACACGATATGGGCAGGAGGAGAATCGAACTCCTATGACCTCACGGCCGCCGCATTTTGAGTGCGGTGCGTCTACCAATTCCGCCACCCGCCCTTGGGTGTAACTTTATTATTATAGCCTATTTTTTGATTTTGGCAATAGGTATTGAGATTTTTTTTTGAGAAATTTTTTAACCAGTAATTGATGAGTCAATATCCGCCAATGTGGGACAGCCACTGAGTGCCATTGCTACCTTTAACTCATCCTCCAGTAGGGAGATGATATGAGATACACCAGTTTTTCCAGCCACTGCTAATCCCCATAACACAGGCCGGCCAATGAGTACAGCCTTTGCCCCTAGTGCTAAGGCTTTAATTATGTCTGTGCCTCGACGAATCCCTCCATCTAACAAAACCTCTGCACGTCCGTTTAATGCTGCTACAATGGGAGCTAAAGCATCTAGAGAAGCGATCGCTCCGTCTAATTGTCTACCGCCATGATTAGAAACAACAATTGCTTGAGCGCCATGTTCTATAGCTAAAACCGCATCATCAGGCCGCAAAATTCCTTTAACGACCAAAGGTAGAGGACTAATAGATTGTAACCATTGCAAGTCTTTCCAAGTGACTGCGGGGTTAATCTGTTCGCTAAAATACTTCAATAAACCAGATCCTCTTTGTTCATGGGGAATTTCTAAACCATCAATATTAGTAAAATTACCGAGATGTAAACCGGCAGGTAGAGTAAACTGATTCATTTGGTCTCTTTCTCTTTTTCCCAATACAGGAGCATCTACAGTCAGACAAATCGCTTTGTATCCCGCTTTATAGGCTCTTTCCACCAAAGCCCTAGTTAAACCCTGATCTTTGTGGATATAAAGTTGAAACCATTGTAAACCATTAGCAACAGTAGCTACTTCTTCTAAACTCTTATTAGCCAATGTACTCAGCACCATGCCTATACCCGCAATTTCCGCAGCTAACGCTGTAGCAACTTCTCCGTCTGAATGCGCCAAACACTGAAATGCCATGGGCGCAATTAATAGAGGTAGTCGCAAATGTTCCCCTAAAACCTTAGTAGTTAATTTAACTTCACTAACATCAACTAACATTCTTGGATAGAGTTTAACTCTTGCAAAGGCAGCACGATTATCTTGCAGCGTGATTTCATCCCATGCACCACTGCTATAATAATCAAAAGCCATATGTGAAAGATGATCCCTTGCTAGTTGTTCGTATGTGAATAAATTAATCGCTGATAAGTTCATATTTTCTAATGTTAGTTTATATATAGCGTTTCCCAGTCTAATGAAGTACAAAATTATCTGCGTTTATCTGCGTTTAATTATTACTGCTTGTACCTCACTTGAATGGAAATGGCTATAGTATGATATAGCTTGCTAATCATTGTTAACCGCAGATTATTCTAAAACAGGCTTAATTAGGATTACATCCAGTATAATCTACCAATTACGCCAACCTCCAGAGAATACAGTTTCGTGATCATCATTAATACTGTGATTTTCTATTATTTTTTGGTATTCTAGACTACTTCCCCATCGATCAACCTCTCGCGCTCGCAATACGGGAACAGGGTGGCTTAATTGGGCTGTGCGGGCAGATTTCACCATGTCCCCCAATTCCGTTTTACTAATGTCATCATAGGCACGAGCTTGGTCAATAAAGGCATCTAAATTCAATTGGGGTGCTAAACTGGGAGAACCACCAGCTAACTTCATTAATACTGACATGACTATTTTAGGGTCTTGGGTGGCTAACAAAGCAGCACGATCACAGGTAAACTCAGCACAGCGTACCCATTCTAATAATTGTGACTGCATAGCTTGAGCCAAGACAACACCAATGTTTGGTACAGCGGCGGCAGAGAGAATCAGTAAATTTACTGGCGTTAAATACACACTATGATCGCATTTAAGATGACCTAACTCATGGCCAATTACAGCCTGTATTTCTGCTGGTGTCAATATCTCAATTAAGGATGTATGAATAACTATAAAGGGCTGTTTACCGCGCATAGCAAAGGTATAGGCGTTAGGGGCTGGATGTTGACGCACATATAATTGAGGAGGTTCAATGTCAAGAATTTTACAGGCTTCTAATAATAATTTGTGTAATTCTGGCAATTGATTTTCTCCTACTAAAATACTAGAAGCGATATTCTCTACATAAAAAACCTGTTCAGCCATTGGACCGAGCCAATTTCTGACCATGATATCTAAACCAGGAATTTGTTTAAGCGTTTTAGTAGCTTTTAAATCTAGAGGATGACGGAAAGCATCAGCTTTTAAACCAATTAGTGATCTTTTCAATAAAGACATAGTTTGAAAAAAAATTAAAAAATAAAAAAGGAAATGTAGGTTGGGTTGAGCGACAGCAAAACCCAATATTACCAAAGATTTTGTTGGATTTCCTGGAGTCAACCCAACCTACGATATAATGCTTTTTAGTCTTAACAGAGGGTATTGTGTGGTTTTCTGGACTTCTAACTTACCTGTGCTTCCGCAAGACCTACGGGACAAGCTACATTAGTACCACCTAAACCACAATAACCACCGGGATTTTTGGCTAAATATTGCTGATGGTATTCTTCAGCATAGTAAAATGGCGGTGCATTTAATATTTCTGTGGTGATTGTACCATAACCTGCATTCTTGAGAGCTAATTGATAAACATTTCGTGATGTTTCTGCTAGTTGTTTTTGATTTTCCGAATATACGTAAATTCCCGAACGGTATTGTGTACCAGTGTCATTACCTTGACGCATTCCTTGGGTGGGGTTGTGGCTTTCCCAGAAGACTTTCAAGAGTTGGGAATAAGTAATTACTTTGGGATCAAATATAACTAACACCACTTCATTATGACCAGTCATACCGCTACATACTTCTTGGTAAGTTGGGTTGGGGGTGTAACCAGCAGCATAACCTACCGCTGTAGTGTAAACTCCTGATAATTGCCAAAATTTGCGTTCTGCACCCCAAAAACAGCCTAAACCAAACATAGCAGTTTCTAATCCCTGGGGAAAAGGTGCTTTGAGAGGACTTTTGTTCACATAATGAAGTGCTGGTACTCGCATTACTTCGTCCCGTCCTAGTAGTGCTTGCTCAGGTGTTGGCATAGCTGATTTCTTTCCAAATCCAAATATTCCCATTGTTTTTAATTTGTATTAATGATGACGATTCTTCCCTTCTTATTATACTTTGGGAGTTTCAAAACACCCTCTGAGATTGTGATCATCTGATCATCTAGTATTGCTAGGAAGAATACACTTGCCTCAAATCCTCTGATCTGTTATCATAAAAAATGGTGCTTTGTCCGTAATTATGTCCAATTCCCAAATCAGTGCTGCTGTTGCGAAACTCTATGATACCTACCCTTTCCCTCCAGAACCCATTCTAGATCAACCACCACCAGGTTATAATTGGCGCTGGAATTGGTTAGCGGCTTACAACTTTTGTACCGGGAGAAAACCCGAAAATCAACATATCCGTATTTTAGATGCTGGTTGTGGTTCAGGGGTAGGAACAGAATATTTAGTACATCTTAACCCCCATGCACAGGTAGTGGGAATAGATTTAAGTGCGGGAACTTTAGAAGTAGCAAAAAAACGCTGTCAAAGCTCCGGTGCTGACCGTGTAGAATTTCATCATCTGAGTATCTATGATGTTGAACAGATATCAGGACAATTTGATCTAATTAATTGCGTTGGTGTGCTTCATCATTTACCCGATCCTATTCGGGGTATTCAAGCATTAGCGAAAAAACTTGCACCAGGTGGATTAATACACATCTTTGTCTATGGAGAAATAGGAAGATGGGAAATACAACTAATGCAACAAGCGATCGCACTTTTACAAAGTAACAAACGTGGTGACTATCAAGATGGTGTGCAAATAGGCAGAAAGATATTCGCTTCCTTACCACAAAATAACCGTCTTGTCAAGAGAGAACAAGAAAGATGGTCATTAGAAAATCAGCGGGATGAATGTTTTGCGGATATGTACGTACATCCCCAGGAAACTGATTACAATATTGATACATTATTTACATTAATAGACGCTTCCGGCTTAGACTTTGTAGGGTTCTCAAATCCTGGTTTTTGGCAATTAGAAAATTTGTTAGAAAAAGCACCGGAGTTAATTGAGCGAGCAGCGGAACTCACGGAACGTCAAAAGTACAGATTAGTAGAATTACTGAATCCAGAAGTAGCGCATTATGAATTTTTTCTCAGTCGTCCTCCCTTACCCAAAAGTGACTGGTCAGCAGATAACAAATTATTAGCAGCTATTCCCGAACTTAACCCCTGTATAGATGGTTTTCCCAGTCAATGTATATTTAACTATGATTATCAAATTGTTAACTTATCACCAGCAGAATTAGAATTTATGCAAAACTGTGATAGTATATCTACCGTAGCCGAGATTTTCACCAAAGTGCAGTTTGGGTTAGATGGAGTGAGAAATCTTTGCAAACAACATCTCATTTTACTGACACCCGGTTAAGTAGAAGAAAACCAAATTTGGGGAAATTCATCCACATCTTCCACCAAAAAATCTCGATACACCCAGATTCGAGAAGCATTGTAGAGATCATTTAAGAAGAGGAAAAACATTAACTCTCCAGCTTCCGCTAGTGAAAGCAATTGAGATATTTGTTGACTCTGTAAATGTGCAGGTGCAACAATATCTACAACCCAGTTTGTTTCCACAAAAACCGCTTGAGGCTTCATGTTGTCACCTTACTCCACCTAGGTCCTGCTGCCCTAACTTCACCAAATCGCAAAAGATTGATTATCCGTCCGCCAAACAAATTTTTCAAATCATCTGGTAAACTGTTTACATTGGTTTGAAGTTTCAATTTCTCTAACCATCGCTGAACTTGTGATTCAAACTCAAAGTAAGGGTTTCCCTGCCATTGCTCATCTGCTGGTGGTAAAAAAGAATGTGGCAGTGTAGCTTCACCAACTACATAAATTGATGAACCATGAGAGTCATCAAAAGAATCACGCAAAACAGTAACACGCTCTCCTACTACCAGTAACCCAACTGAGCAACCAAAATCAATCATTGAGCGTTTGAGTCTATCCATAGCACTTTGACGGTGTATATTGATATAATTGAGTTTTACTTCAACAATCATCAAATATTCTTCATCTGGGCTAGTGACAATAATATCTGGATGTGATATTTTTTCCATAGCAATTCTGAAATAATAAACAAATGTGATGGTTCTGCCAGATTGACTAACATTGTAGCCCAATTAGAGCTAGACTTAAACAGAGTAAGACATCTCCTCAAACAACAACTAATCTTACTAACCCCCGCTTCATCAAAAAAAATCAGTACCCAGACAATGGTCTGACCACTGACAACTGACAACTGACCACTAACCAAAAATAAGTTAATTGTTTTTTTTCTAAAGTATTGTTACCACGACGTGATATGATTCAACTGACTGGATGTGCGGTCATCATATTTAAACTGTACTAGTTTCAAATGCCGTGAGCTTGTCAGACGAATCAATTACGCCCGCTCAGACAGCACAACAAGATCAGAAATCTGGTTTTGAAGACACAAAATCAGCAAATTCTTCCATGGAAGAATTTTATCAACTCTATAGAGAGTTGATATTGATCACACTTGTTTTAACAGGGATAGTCTTTATCTCCGTCTGGATTGCTTATTCACCAAACATTGCTCTAAATTATTTATTAGGGGCGTGTGCAGGTGTGCTTTACTTAAAGATGTTGGCGAAAGATGTTGAAAGCTTAGGAAGGGAAAAACAAAAACTGAGCAAAACTCGGTTAGCCTTGTTAGTAGTGCTGATTCTCTTGGCATCAAAGTTGAATCAACTGCATATACTACCCATATTCTTGGGATTTCTGACCTACAAAGCCACACTCATCATCTATGTAGTTAGGTTAGCGTTAATCTCTGACTCATCCAAGCTCCGGCAACCTTAAAACGCTCCTCTTCTCCAGGTAAAATTGGAGAAACGATTGAATTGGAAAGAAAATGCTGAATTTTCTGAATGTCTACTCCCTTCCGCTTGCTGAATTAGAAGTGGGTAAACACCTGTACTGGCAAATAGGCAACTTGAAGCTACATGGTCAGGTGTTTCTCACATCTTGGTTTGTAATTGGCGTACTCGTCCTAGCCTCCGTCTTGGCCAGTAGTAACGTCAAAAGGATTCCTAGTGGCTTACAAAACTTGATGGAGTACGCCCTAGAATTTATTCGAGATTTGGCCAAAAACCAGATTGGCGAGAAAGAATATCGCCCCTGGGTGCCCTTTGTAGGCACTTTGTTTTTGTTTATTTTTGTGTCAAATTGGTCAGGGGCATTAGTTCCTTTTAAGTTAATTCATCTGCCAGAGGGCGAACTGACAGCACCCACAAGCGACATTAACACAACTGTTGCCTTAGCGTTGTTGACATCGTTAGCGTATTTTTATGCAGGATTCAGCAAAAAGGGTTTAGGTTATTTCGGTAACTATGTGCAACCAGTTTCCTTCATGTTGCCATTCAAGATTATTGAAGATTTCACAAAACCCCTGTCCCTAAGCTTCCGTTTATTCGGTAACATCTTAGCTGATGAACTAGTCGTGGGAGTGCTGGTATTACTAGTACCCTTGTTCGTGCCTCTGCCAGTAATGGCTTTGGGACTATTTACCAGCGCCATTCAAGCACTAATTTTTGCCACCCTCGCAGCAGCCTATATCGGCGAAGCGATGGAAGATCATCATGGCGAAGAGCATGAGGGAGAACACTAAACCCCCTCAGATGACAAGAGTCAGCCATTAGCGGCAACAGGAAACAGGTGACGGTTAACAGGTGACAGAAATTAATCATCTAAAAACTGACAACTGACAACTGACCACTTACCACTGACAAATACAACACCCAACCCTATCTCTAAAAGTAAGGAAAGAAAATCATGAATCCATTAGTTGCTGCTGCTTCCGTTATCGCCGCTGCCCTAGCTGTAGGTTTAGCTGCAATCGGCCCCGGTATTGGTCAAGGTAATGCAGCAGGACAAGCTGTAGAAGGT
>JBJUHT010000082.1:0-8597 GCA_046070105.1 Dolichospermum sp. | reverse complement strand
TTATAGACAACATTTTAATCAGCTTTTCTTCTTCAGCTTTGCAAAAAGATGTAATTTGCTTATAACTAACATTTCCTGTTAATAAGGCTAAAATAATAATGGTAAGGACTACCCATAACTCATGCCTTCTTCCTTGATTTTCACGAAAGTCCTTGACTTCTTTGAGTTTTTCGATTAAACTATTTAACATATTTTAAAAGACAAAAAATAGTGATCTTTTTGTAATTTTATCAACAAAAGATCACTTTTCTTTTCTTTTTTACCCCCGAGAATGAAAACGCCCTGCCCCCGACCCCCTCCCCGTCAGCGAGGAGGGGGCTTATGATGTAATTTATTAATGTGCGTACCGCTATATATAGGAATAATATTTAATTTATGAAAAGATACTTAGGGTGCGTCAGATATTACAAATCTGTTTATTGATACAATTTATGTAGTAGTAAAGCACCTTACAATACCTAATTTTTTTCAAAAATCAAATATGAGAGAAATATTAAAAATCAAGAAAAGCCGTCCTAGAAGGACTTGACTTGTATCCCAGATTTTTGGTCACTAGTAAAACACTTACCTTGTCTATTGCTTAATTAAGCCATTCTCAACCAGCCAAATACATCATCAACAGTTAATTTTAACTCTACTCCTGCCAATACAGGTAGAATATCGGTTTTTTCCATCAGTCTTGGTTGGCGATCGCACAAAAATACTAGAATACTTAAATCATCAGGATCAACAAACCATCCTAATTTACACCCATGCTCCATACAATGTAAGATATTCCCAATCACTTTATTTGATTTCTGTTCAGGAGAAAGAATCTCAATTACCCAATCTGGAGACTGTTCAAATCTATCTGGGACTTCTCCATTTGCGAGGAAGGGAATATGCTCCCATGTAAAAACTGCTATATCAGGAACAATTGAACGATTACCAAAGCTACACCTGAGTTCAGGAAAAGCATAGGCAATTTTTTCAGATTCACTCACTAAATTAATTTGGCTGCCAAGTTTCCCTTGCAGTCGGCTGTGTCTTCCTTTAGACATAGGTTTTTGAATGATATTCCCAGCCAAGAACTCTAACGCTGGCTTGGTCTCCGGCATCATTAAGAACTTTTCTAAAGTAATATCTTTTACGGCACTGATGGTCATATATTTATGATTGGGGTAGCCGACTGTGGAAATCGTTGGTAATATCTTTTACGGCACTGATGGTCATATATTCTATGATTGGAGCAGGCAAATGTGGAATTACAGTTGATGGAGAATTTACTATACCCTTACCATAATTAGACACAGCTTTCCCCACTTCGGCCTTCTCAGTTACGAGAAGGTTGCGGGGGAGGAACTGAGATCCGAAGACCATCAAAGCTCAACTCCCAAAAAAAACAGGGATTATTCAATTAATGTTACAGATGCAAAACTTGTGTTTGTCGTTAATCAATAAACGATAACACATTTCTTTTTAAATTGTTGCATGACCCGGTAATAAGGTCAAGCCTTATTTCCGATTAATTTTTGTATCCTTATTATTCTTACTGATTTCTTCTTTTTCTCGGTAGTAACCTTTATAGCTTCTATAATAGTAGTAACCACCGTAGCCGCTTTCCTCACTCACACCATTCACGGCCATGCCCAAAACAGGCACTTTTGACTGATTGAGTAATGATTTTGATGATTTCAACGCTGAATATTCTACTTGACCAGGACGGACAACTAGCAATAAACCATCTACAAACTTGCCAATAATTAGAGGGTCAGTAACTGCTGTCAATGGTGGCGCGTCAATGACTACAAAATCATAATCTTTGCGGGCTTCTTTGATCAAGTCGTCCATGCGCTGGGAATCCAAGAGTGTGACTGGGTTAGGCGGAACTTTTCCTGCCGGCAGCATATCCACATTTAAGAATACTTTGTGGATGGCTGTTTTTAAGTCGTTGTGACCGACTAAGATATTGCTCATGCCTAGCAGGTTGGGTATTTCCCAAATGCGGTGCTGACGGGGACGACGCATATCACCATCTATTAACAGTACGCGTTTTCCTACGTGGGATGCGGCTACAGCTAGATTTGCTGCCACAAAAGATTTCCCTTCTCCAGATGTTGAACTAGTGATTAAAATTACCTGTAATTCTTTGTCAGAAATGGTGAAGCCCAGGTTGGTATTGAGCATTTCCAAGGATGTACTGACTGGTGAATAAGGTTGATCCAGTAAAGGCACTTCCAACAGGCCTTCCACGGAATTTTTCTTCTTTTTGTCGCCAAATAGGGGAATTGTCCCCAGTAAGGGGAAGCCCACCAAGCGATTGGCTTCTTCAATATTTTTTAGGTATTGGTTCATAGATTCTAACAGGAGGGCGGTTCCTGCACCCAGGAGGACTCCCAAAAAGCCACCTAGTGCTAAATTGAGAGGTTTTTTGGGGGAGACGGGAATTTCAGGCACTAAGGCCTCCGAAATAATCCGGGCATTACCTACATTCTGATTCTCTATGACTTGAACTAACTGGAATTGCCTCAGCAGTTCTTGGTAGGTGGTTTGTGCTACCATCAATTGTCGCTGTAGTTGTAACTGTTGTTGTTCGAGTCGAGGTAAGCTATCTAAACGGCTTTTATTGACCATAAATACTTTCCGTAATTCCCGAACTTGGTTGGTCAAGGCCAATTTTTCTACTTCTGATTTGACTAGGTCTTGAGTTAATGCCTGTTTGAGTTCTCCTATTTGCAAGTTGTCTGTGGGTAAGGAGTTGGAATTACCAATGGTTTGGACAACTCGCGCTTCTAGTTCTTTTTTCTGGGCTGCTTCTTGGAGTAATAAATCAACAACTTTGGGATTTTGATTGGTATAAATGGTTCGCAATACCGCTAGTTCCTGTTGTGTCTTTTGGTATTCTGTTAGTACCTGTTGTACTCCGGGGGATTGACTGAGAGTGCTTAAATCAACTGCCTGTTGTGTGGTTAACCCCATTTCATTTTGCAATGCTAATGAGCGAGTGTAAGCTGCGGCTAATTCTCCTTGGCTTTGGGTAATGGACTCAGTTAATTTTCCTAAGGATTCTAAACTCACTCTAGCTTCTACATCTAAAGCGACGACTCGGTTCTTTTCTTTAAAGCGACGTAGGGCTATTTCTGCCTCCGTAACTCGTTTTTCTACCTTTGGCAACTCCTGAGATAAAAATTCCCGGGCAGACATCGCTTCGGCGCGGTTGGTACGAATATTACTCTCTAGGTAATATTTCATCAAGGAATTAACTACATTGGCGGCTTCTTGTTTATCCTTACTTTTGTAGGAAATTTCCATGACATCTGTTCCCCGGATAGTCTTGAGTTTGAGTATTTTCAGGAAATTATCCGTGGACATCGGCGTGCCTTTTTTATCCTTTATCTTTAGCTCATTAATGGTTTTGATGATAATAGGATTGGAACGGATCACTTCAGCTTCGGTATCAACTGGGTTACTGAGGTTTGTGAGTCCGCTCAGTTCTCCCATCTTGTTTGATAAACTTGACAAGGATGAAGCTGTGTCTTTTTTGGTGAAAACCATCTTACCTTGTGACTCGTAAACTGGTTTTTGTGTGTAAGTAACAAAGGCTGTAGCTGAGATGACGGAAGCTATCACAACGGAGGCTGGAAACCAACGTCTTTTCAATATCAGCCAATACTGTTGAATATCAATGGTGTCTTGGTCTTCTTGGTTAATAGACATATATTAATTTCATAAAATATACTGATCTTATCACTTATTTATCCACATTAGGGACATTTTGTAGACTAAATAAGTTCTGCCAAAAAAGCTAACATAAGCTAACAATTACCAGATTTTTTTTCTTTCTATAGAACGTCTCTACTACGGTCAATTTGACCCCTAGCCAACCCTCTCACCTGTCTCCCTAACCCGTGGGTTCTATTATATCTTTTAGCTTTCTGGTTTCCCAAGCTAGATGACTAGAGATGATATCATCTAGATTATTATACTTGGGTTGCCAATTTAATACCTGCCTAATTTTATCCGCACAAGCTGTGACGCAGGCTGGATCTCCAGGACGACGTTCTAATTCAATTACAGGAAAATCCACTCCAGAAATAGCTTTGGACTGTTCCACAACTTGTCTGACACTATAACCCTTACCATAGCCACAGTTGAGAATTTGACTTTCTCCGTTCTCTTGCAAGTAGCGTAAACTATCTACATGGGCTGTGGCTAGGTCTTCAACATGGATGTAATCTCGGATTCCTGTACCATCTGGGGTGGGAAAATCAGTGCCAAATATCTTTAATTCTGATTGGCGTTTAAGTGCAGCATGACAAACATTTGCAATCAAGTGAGTTGCATTTGCTGAGTTTTGTCCGATTCTTCCCCCAGGGTCGGCTCCGGCGACGTTAAAGTACCGCAGTATTATATACCGCATAGAAGATGCTAGGGCGTAGTCTCGAATCATTAATTCGCTCATGAGTTTGGAGCGTCCGTAGGGGTTTATCGGTAGGGTTGGAGTATTTTCCGTAACCGGATTTTCTTGAGGCTCGCCATAAACTGCGGCCGTACTAGAAAAAATTAATTGGTTAACGCCCATGACACTACAACAGCGGAGCAAATTTAGGGTATTACGGGTGTTATTAGCGTAGTAATCAAGGGGATAGGCGACTGATTCTGGTACAATTAGACTGCCAGCAAGGTGAATTACTGCACTAAATTGATGTTTGGCAAAGACCTGATAAAGGCGGTCTATATCTGCTAAATCACCAATAATTAGTTGACCGTAGAGTACGGATTTAGGCACACCTGTGGAGCAGTTGTCATAGACAACTAGGTCATAACCGGCTTCTCCCAGTTGACGAACTACATGAGAACCGATATAGCCTGCACCACCTGTTACTAAGACTTTTTGATTCATCGGCCTTTACCTAATAAGACGACTTTGATGGTTTTAAAAGCGATGACTAAATCCAACCAGAGCGAATAGTTTTTCAAGTAGTATATGTCGTAGGATAGCTTTTCGTAGGCATCTTCTACGGATGCTCCGTAGGGATAAAGGACTTGCGCCCAACCGGTGATTCCTGGTTTGACTAAATAACGCAGTTCGTAGTAAGGAATTGCCTCTTTAAGTTTAACGTCAAATTCTGGTCTTTCTGGACGCGGACCAATTAGACTCATTTCTGAACGCAATACGTTCCAAAGCTGCGGTAGTTCGTCAATTCGCAGCAGTCGTAGCCAATGTCCTACTCTGGTAATGCGAGGATCACGTTGAGTAGCCCATTGCGCTCCCTGTTTTTCAGCTTCTTGATACATGGAACGGAATTTGTAAACCAGAAATGGTTTACCGTTGAGTCCTGTTCGCAATTGGCTATAGAAAATCGGACCTGGACTATCTAGTTTAATCATCAGTCCTACCAAAACCATGAGCGGAAATAGTAAAATAAATAATAGTATAGTGACTATTATATCTGTGAATCTTTTTATCTGTTGATGGATATAACTAGATACTAGTCTAAAGTCACTACTAAAGGTAAACCACTCATCCTCAAGTAAGGAGGGAGGGACTTTTTGATATAAGGCTTCCCAAATATCGGGCAGACGATAAACGGGAATACCTTTGAGTCGCATTTGCATCAAACTTTCTGTTTCTCTCTTTTGGAGGTCTGTTTGAGTACCCAAGATCACGCCGGACCAAGATTGCTGACTCCATTCGGGTAAATTACTCAGGTTTCCACCGTAAGTTATCTGGGTTTCGGTTTCTTTTAAGTATAAAATATCAGTAATATTATCAGAATTTTCTGTAATAATAACTAATTCCTGGGATGGTTTATCAGCTAAGAATTTATGCACAAATTTCATGACATGATCTTCGTCTATAAGAATTAGCCAACGACTTGTACCAAATTTGGATAGTAGGTTGCTCAGTGACCTGGGTTTTGATTCTAGTAATGTCATAGATATTTCCATTTTAACAGTCCGAATTTACCACGTTTTTATTGAATTAGTTATGATCTGTGTAAATCAAAAGTTAAAATCTATGTAATTTCTATATTAGAAAGATTTTTCTATACTTTCAATTTGATAATATTACAGTGTTTTATGCAGGATATTCAACTAGCTGATGTATAATTGAAAGCAAAATTTTGTTTTTTTTAATGTTTTACGAAATGACTAATAGTCTATCTTTAGAGGTAGATATTTGTCAAGTAAATTTAGAGGATGTTTGAAAAGTCTAGCTTGGGCGATTAGAAATCACATCTACACAGACAAAACCTGCCTACGCAGGTTTCAAATCCTTAATTTTTCGTTATATAGCACTTGCCAGTGTTATGAAGTACATATCTGGCGGGCAAGATACCCGCACCACAAGAGTTTCATGATTCAACTTTGTACCTCATTAGAGCGGAAAACGCTGTATATTTCCGAGTTATCCATGCAATTTTTATTTTCAAATGTGTATTTATATGACAGGGTAAGTTTATACTTCTGAAATGGGTACTTGATCTTTACGCTGACTTGGGGTTTTTGTAAGATGGGGTGGTAGTTTATATGAAAATTTTGAATTAATTTCAATGGCTGTATTTTCTCACATTACTGTTCAAGTTCCCGCTACGACTGCAAATTTGGGTCCGGGTTTTGATTGCATTGGTGCAGCTTTAAAGCTTTACAATGAATTTGAATTTACTACTTTGGATGTAGATGGTTTCATGATTGAAGTTTCTGGTATGGAAGCAGAAAAGGTACAAACTGATGAGAGTAATCTTTTATATCAGGCGTTTATGAAGCTATATCTGCATATAGAACAGACAGTACCATCAGTAAAAATAAGGATTAAATTAGGTGTCCCTTTATCTAGAGGTTTGGGTAGTTCTGCGACGGCTATTGTCGGCGGTTTGGTTGCAGCTAATGAATTGGCTGGTAGGCCTTTGTCTGAGTTGGAGGTGATGAAATTAGCGATCGCTATGGAAGGACATCCTGATAATGTAGTACCAGCGCTATTGGGTGGTTGTCGTCTGGCTGCTACTAGTAACACTAGTAGCAATTGTTGGGAAATTGCTGATATTCCCTGGCATCGGGATATAATAGCAGTGGTAGCAATTCCTGATTTTGAGTTATCAACCTCACAAGCAAGGAAGGTTCTACCTACAGAAATAAGTCGTAATGATGCGATTTTCAATATTTCTCATTTTGGTTTATTGTTGCGCGGTTTAGCAACTAATCGGGAAGAATGGTTAAAAGCCGCACTGCAAGATAAATTACATCAACCCTACCGTCAAGCTTTAATTCCTGGTTATGATGCTGTTAATAACGCTGCTATAAATGCTGGTGCTTATGGTATGGTAATCAGTGGTGCTGGTCCGACACTTTTGGCTTTGGTAGATACAAGCAGGGCGAAGTTAGTAGAAACAGCTATGAAAAATGCTTGGTTGCAAAAAGGAATCACTTCAACTGTGCGAATAGTTGATCTAGATATGCAAGGAACAACGACATTTTAAATGTTCAATTTTGTATTTACCATTGGTAATGGGTGATGAAAAACCAATTACCAATACAAATTACCTATTACCCATTACCAACCATATATATGGAGAAAATTCAGTCAGAAATAGGAGAATTAAGATCTCAAATCCAGGCACTTGAGCAAGAACGGGCTATGCTGACTAATAATCATGTAGAATTGGCGAAAAATGATTCATATTTAGCTATTGTTGCAGCTTATCGTCGTCAAGCTAGGGAAAATGCCCAATTATCTGCTGAAATTAAAGGCATAGATGATGCAATATCTTTTCTAGAAAAGCAAATAGAACAAAGGAAAGTCTATCTAAATAGGTGTTTACCTGTTTCTATCCGTATATCCCAACAAGAGGCAGAGCTAGAAGAAGCCAAAAAAATCGCTCAAATTCATGCAGAACGAGTGAACGAACTAGCAGGGGAACTGGCCAAGGAAATTAAACTTCTCAAAACCTACGCTGACAAACTTAGTCCTATGTATTGGCAAGTTTACTATAAACCTTTCATCACGGGCTTTAAGACCATTTCTGTTCCCTATGTGAGATCAGATTGTCAAGTGTGGACAATTGTCAACCGTATTGTTTAAGCATCCTAAACAACCTTGTAAAAGTTTAAATTCATCCTTAACCGGGGCATTATAACTAAAGACAGCGACTAATAGCGCTGTTTTTTTGTTGACATTACAAAAATTTACATTTAGAATGGACTGACAGCAGACTTGAGTAGGTATTTATTACTAAAAAAGTCCACAAAACTGGAGTTTTAATCAGAAATCATTTACAAAAGTAAATATTTCTTAATATAATGTAAACAAAAGCAAAACCAAAAATATATTGTCAACAGTTATGAATACAATAGAATTTCCCTGGCTATCAGCCATAATTTTCCTGCCCTTAGTGGCGGTCCTGGCAATTCCGATCATTCCCGATAAAGAAGGTAAAACTGTGCGCTGGTACGGTTTAGGGGTGGCACTATTAGATTTTTCATTAATTATCTGCGCTCTTTGGCAGGGTTATGACTTCCAAAGTTCAGCCCTACAACTAACAGAAAGCTATTCTTGGATACCCCAAATTGGCTTTAATTGGTCTTTAGGGGTTGATGGTTTATCAATGCCCCTGATA
>JBJUHT010000081.1:0-9747 GCA_046070105.1 Dolichospermum sp. | reverse complement strand
TACAAGGAGATCCTTTTTTATTAAAACCACCTTTAATGCAGTGGTTAATTGCTATTTGCTATCATGCAGGAGGAATACAAGAATTTACTACTAGATTTCCGGGAGCATTTTTAACCGCGCTAGGAGTTCCTTTACTTTACTTAATTGGAAGGTTAATTTTTGCAGAAACTTTACCAGCTTTATTTTCGGCTTTGGTTTATTTAACATTATTGCCTGTAGTCCGTCATGGTAGACTAGCAATGTTAGATGGAATGACTATTTCCTTTTTCTTATTATTATTATTTTGTGTTCTCAAAGCAAGAGATAATCGAAAATATGCTATTGGTATCGGGTTTTGTTTAGGTTTAATTACTCTCACTAAGGGAATGTTAGTAGTAGTTTTAGCAGGAATTGCTGGTTTATTTATTCTTGCTAATAAACAATTAGCTTTATTAAAAAATCCATATCTATGGATAGGAATGTTTTTAGGAAATTTACCTGCTATTGCTTGGTATTTTGCCCAATGGCAACATTATGGTAATACTTTCTTGCAAATACATTTTCAATCTCAAGCTTTTGATAGACTAGGAACAGCAGTAGAAGGTAATACCGGTCCTATTTGGTATTATTTACTGGAAGTGATAAAATATGGTTTTCCCTGGTTGTTATTTTTGCCAGGAGGTTTATATTTAAGTTGGAAAAATTGTCATACTGCTTGGGGTTGTTTAACTCTCATTGGTACAATTGTTTATTTTGCCATAGTTTCTTTAATGAAAACAAAATTACCCTGGTATATTCTGCCAATTTATCCATTTTTAGCTTTAGTAATTGGGGTTAATTTAAGTTATATTTGGCAACAGAAAAAGGTTAAAAGTAAATTTTTGGTCGGATTTTTCGGATTTTTAACCGTAGTGGGTTTAGCAGGATGTGTTTATTTTAGTATTGTGGAAAAACAAATCATCTTAATTTTCATGAGTGTTATTTTAACTATCTCTATGGGAATTACAGCTTGGTTAATTAGTCAAAATAATCGTAAATTTATCACGGTTTTATTTGCGGGAATGTATTTAGTTTTAGCAATGTTAATGAGTTCCCAGTCATGGATATGGGAGTTAAATGAAAAATTCCCCGTTTTACCAGTTGCAGCATTAATTAGGGATAATATTCCACCAGGAACAGAAATTTATACTTCTTTTCCTGATGGTCGTCCTAGTTTAGACTTTTATAGTGATTGTAAAGTTATTCCTACATCTCTTGCAGATTTACAAGATAAGTTTGTTCATAAATCTTATTTGTTGGTAGATAATGATAGTTTGCAGAAAATTAATTTAAAGGATAGTAAAACAATAGGAACAGTAAAAGAATTTACATTAGTTGCACCATTTACTAAATTATAAATTCTTGATGAACAAATATACATCATCTTTTTGATATTTTAACTGATATTCTGGGTTATTTTGTAAGCGTTTAATCAAATCAAGATAATTTTCAATATTTGCTGCCCAACCAGGATAACGAATATTAAGTAAAATATAATGAAACTTATCTAATTCATTAATATTATATTTAAAACTAATTAATTCTCTATGGGTTAAATGGGGGGTAATAATATCTGTAGTAAAAATACTATCTTGGGTTTTTATTAAAGATATTGCTTGCTGAGTAGCTGATAAATTATCTACAGATTTAATATATTTGGAAATAAAGAAACCCCATTTACCGAAAGCAAAAAAACAAATTAAAGACCACAAAATAATTACTTTTCTTGGCTTTATCCATGCTTTATTGGCTGCTATACTGGCAATTAATGCTAAGATTAAAAATGGAATTGTTGGTAAAGAATAATGTAAAATTACATTTTTCTGTGAAGCATGATCAGCAAGTATATTTAATGCCATACAAGGAATTGCACCTATTAATGGTGTCATATATTTGGGTATTAAACCCCAGATTATAGGTGCTAATAAAAAAAATAAATATTCTAGATTTATCAGAGTAAAAATGTGACTAAAAATAATTTGCGGTTGAGATAGGACAATTTGTAATGTTTCAGAGAATGAATTTCCTAAATAGCTATAGCGATAAAAATGACGGTTAACTAATGCTGTTTCATTGCCAAAAAAAGGAATAATTACTTTATTAGCAACTAAAAACCATACTATACCAGCAATAATAGCTATTACACCATACAAACGCCGCTTTTCAAATAATAGTAACCAAAAACCCATAGCTGCTATTGTTAAGGAAAGTACAGCTTTACATCCTAATACTATTAAAATGCTAGTACAAAACCAAACTATTTTCTTATTTCTCGCAGCTAAAACTGCTGTTAAAATTGCAGGAACAGCTATTGTATCTGGGTGAAAATCACATAAATTGCTGTTATAAACTACAGGATATAATAAATAAACAGCTACAATTGTAGTTGCTTGACTTGGTTTTAAACCTGCTTGTATTGCTAAAAAATATGTGGGTATAACACCTAAAGTTAATGCTAAAGACTGGACTAAAAATAACCAATAAACGGTAGGATAAATTTTATATAATAAAGCAATTGGGTATAAAATCCAAGCAGCATGATCAGCTAAAATGTGAAAACCAAGTACGGAGGAAATTGGCAGTTTTCCCTGACTAACTAAGTAAACTGTTTGATCAAAAAATGCTAAATCTCCAGATGAATTAAATAACTCATGTCTGATAATACTAGATACAAATAAAATTAAGGCACTAATACCGATAATTTTACTAATATTATTTCGGGTTGGTAATTTTTCCACAATTGTTTATTTTTTATTATTAATGTTTAAGGCAAAATCCGTTTTTGATTTGGGGTAAATCATATCACAATTCCGCACCACAAGCCACAATGTAAAACCTAAAGGAATAGAAAACAACTGGATATATATAGGAGTTCCCAAATAACTAAAAAATGATGCTAATTGTACTGATATTGCTACCCAACGATATTCAGGAAAATAAAAAGCAAAGATAATAGATAAAATATCTGTAGGATAAAAATATCTTTCGTGCATTTTTGGTAATAAATAGGGCATGAAAAAAACTGATATTGTGGCTAAATGTATCAATCTATCTTGAGTTATTTCTAATTTACTTCTATAAACAAGATATGCTAACAAAAATATCGCAGTTACAGTTAATAGTAAACCTATTGGTACTACAATATTATAATAATCGTTAGGAATCCATTGATAGAGATTAGGGACATTTTTAGCCAATTCTTTATATTTATTAGATTGTTCAAAATATACTAATAGTAATTCTTTTATTGGTCTACCTGCAATCCAAGCTGGTAATATAGCAACTAAATAAACTAAAGGAATTATGGGTAAATAATACCAAGATATACGTTTTTTTATCAATAATATTAGTAATAAAGGTGTTAAAAACATGGCTTGAAATTTAAAAGAAAGTGCTACTCCAAAACTAATTAGTGCGGGAATTTGTTTATATATAGATAGGAAATAAATACAAGCAACTAATCCAGTGGTATAAATAACGTCACATTGACCCCAAAGTGAACTATTATAAATAACTGTGGGACTTAATATTACTGCTAAAAATGCCCAATATGCCATTTTACCTACAGGATATTTTAATTTGACAATTTTATATGTGAAAAATGCACAAATAAAATCTATAATCATGGCAAAAAGTTTAATTCCTAATATTTTCGGGACTCCAGATAGTAAGGTAGCAGCAATTAATAACCAATAAAGATAGGATGGTGTATAATCATAGAAACCATATTTAAAGGCACTAAATCCACCATGAGTTACAATAAAATCATACCAGGGATCTAAAAAGTATTTATAATCTACAGATTTATTAGGAACACAAACTAATCTGACTACCACAGCGAATAAAATGCCCATAAACCAATATTTTGGCATCTGTAATTGTCTAAATTTTAGCAAATTATTAAACATATTTGTAATTAGTGTTAATAATGTTTCAATTGATTTTTTCATCATAAATATGATAATTAATTATTCCTGATATGCTAGACTAAAAAACATAGCTTTGTCATCAAAAATATGCAACTAATCCAAAAGCAATATTACACCCCAGAGGAATATCTGGAATTAGAAGCAACTGCTGAGTACAAAAGCGAATACATTGACGGACAAATCATTCCTATGGCTGGTGCATCTATAAATCATAACCGCATTACAGGTAATTTTTGCGCTGTGCTAAATTTTGCTTTCAGAGATCAAAATTACGAAGTTTTTATGGGTGATATGCGTCTATGGATACCTCAAAAGCTAATATACACTTATCCAGATGTGATCATTATTGCAGATGAGCCGGAATTTTTCAATAATCGGACAGATACAATCACAAACCCCCAGGTAATTATAGAAGTTTTATCTAAATCTACCAAAAGTTACGATAGAGAAGATAAATTTGCCGCTTACAGAACAATTCCCACTTTTCAAGAATACCTCTTAATTGACCAAAACCGCATTCATGTAGAACAATTTTCTAAACTTCAGAAAAAAAGATGGAATTTGTGTGAGTATGATGCGGAAGATGAAAATATATCTCTGGTAACAGTACCTTTGACAATTTCCTTACGGGATTTATACAATAAAGTAAACTTTGAAGTTAGAGAATCTGAAATAGAAAATAATAGTTGAAACCTTCTCAACCAACCCAAATTTCCTGGGCAAAACCCACTGCTAATTTACTTAACAAAGTGATAAATATACCCATCAATAAATAAGATTGACGGGGATAACGAGATAACCACATACCTATAGCTATGTTCAGAGGAATAATGCCATAAGCAAGACGACTTAAAGAAATTGTTCCACCAGAAGCTAAAAGCAAACCAATACCACAAAAACCATAAACTATCATTACTGGGGTTAATTGCCGACGGTAATACCATAAGAGGTAGCTACTACCTAATATCATAGATAGATTGAGCAAATTATTTATTAATCCTTGGTCTGCAATTATTAATAATAATATGACTATGACATAAGCAGCACGGAATATCTGGGGATGGAAATATTTACGCCAATATAATAAACAAGAAGAAATAATGACAATTAAACTAAAAAACAGTGGATACCAAAAGTCTTTAATTCCTCCTTCATCATTATGTACCCAACCAAAATACCAATTATTACCAAAGGGAATTTGCATCAGCATATTTAACCAACCTTGCCAGTCAAAACCAAAGGAAGGCCGCCATCCTTTTTGTGCAGCAATAAAGGCCAGAAAATTATCAAAGTATAACCAACAATAACAACCAAAAATTAACAATCCTATCCCAGAAAATAGCCCCGCAATATAGGCATTTATTGATTTACGTTGTTTCCAAGCTGCAATCAAAAACGCCGGGATTAGTACCATGCCTGTGGGGCGTGTTGCTGTTGCCATTGCTCCACAAATTGCCGTCCAAATATATTGTTTTTGATCAAAGGAACGTAAAGCTATTGTACTCAATAACAAATATAAACCTTCTGTGTAAATTACTCCTGTGAATAAAGACATGGGACAACAAGTTATAAAAGCAATTGTCCACTGTGCTATGGTGATATTACATTGTTTTTTTAGCCAACCATATAAACAATACAGTGTTCCTAAAAATGCCAAATTATTAATAATTAATCCGGCAATTTCAAAGGAAAAACCCAATTTCATGAACATAAAAATGCTGACAGGAAATAAAGGGAAAAAAGCTATATTATGTTGTTTACCATCATCAGCAAATTCATAACCATCAGTTACTATTGCTCGATAATGAACACTGTCCCAAGCATCAAAAATACCCCAGCCAAAATTGGGCGTAATTCCATCTGGTAATGGGGGGAGATTGGGAGCAATCAGCAACATAGAAATCCCCACCAATAGACGACTTAAAAACCACATAGAAGCGGGAAACAAGAAATCTTCCGTCCAAATAAATTTAGCGATGCTGGTAGCGATTATAGGCAAGCTACGGGCAGCGTCTCGAAGAGAAGCGATCGCAATTTGTGCTTTCACCATAGGCTTTTGTTCTTCCTGATTTGATGTTACTTTTAAGTAATGTTAAGCATTAATGGCGAAAATAGCAAAGGTTGTCATAGAGATTTATTAATGTAGCATTCATACCAATTCCATCTCCAACTGTACGGAATCATGAAATCCATTCATGTATCTGCGTTTATCTGCGTTCAATTATAATTAAAATCACATCCCGTAGACTCATCTAAATATACCTACAATTTGCAATTGGTCAGTAAGTCTGATGATTGTAAAAATTCCCCTGCTCAACGAGTCCCAAGGCATTTATAGTTAAAATTATCTATTAATTCTTAAAAAATTGTGAAAGCCATTACCCTACTTGGTTCTACTGGTTCAATTGGTACTCAAACCCTAGATATCGTCTCTGAACACCCAGATAAATTCCGCATTGTTGGATTAGCTGCTGGCCGAAATGTGGAGTTATTTGCGGCGCAAATTCGCCAATTTCGCCCGGAAATCGCCGCCATTTCCGCTGCTGATAAATTACCAGAACTCAAAGAAGCCATTAAAGACTTAAATCCCCAACCCATTTTACTGACTGGAGAGCAGGGAGTGATAGAAGTTGCTCGTTATGGCGATTCTCAAACCGTTGTTACTGGTATTGTTGGTTGTGCAGGTTTATTACCGACTATCGCCGCCATTGAAGCTGGTAAAGATATTGCTTTAGCCAATAAAGAAACTCTGATTGCTGGCGCTCCCGTAGTTTTACCTTTAGTGGCAAAACATGGAGTTAAATTATTACCAGCAGATTCCGAACATTCCGCCATTTTCCAATGTCTCCAAGGTGTTCCCAAAGATGGGTTACGGAAGATATTACTTACCGCTTCCGGTGGTGCTTTCCGAGATTGGCCTGTAGAAAAATTAGCAACGGTAAAAGTTGCAGATGCTCTTAAACATCCTAATTGGTCAATGGGAAGAAAAATCACCGTAGATTCTGCAACTTTGATGAATAAGGGTTTGGAAGTCATTGAAGCTCATTATTTATTTGGGGTAGATTATAACAACATCGAAATTGTCATTCATCCCCAAAGTATTATTCACTCATTAATAGAATTACAAGATACCTCAGTTTTAGCCCAACTGGGTTGGCCAGATATGCGTTTACCTTTGCTTTATGCTTTATCTTGGCCAGAGCGAATTTACACTAATTGGGAAAGATTGAATCTAGTCAAATCTGGTGATTTAACTTTCCGTGAACCAGATCATCAAAAATATCCCTGTATGCGTTTAGCTTATGCTGCTGGTAGGGCTGGTGGTTCTATGCCCGCTGTATTAAATGCGGCAAATGAACAAGTTGTAGCGTTATTTTTGGATGAGAAAATTCAATTTTTAGATATTCCTAAATGTATCGAATTTGTGTGCGATCGCCATCAACATGATAACCAACAAAATCCCACTTTAGATGACATTTTAAACGCAGATCAATGGGCTAGAAAAGAAGTTTTTGCAGCCCTGGAAAAAGTAGCAACACGACCACAAATAATCTCGGTAGGTTAAAAGTTATGATAGTCCTACACTGCACCGAATAGGATTAGTGTAGGATTATATTTTATGTATTTTCTTGCACATCTATTTTTGAGCAAAATTCTATGAACTTTTGAAAACTATGTAAATGATATGGGTTTGTTTTAATTCTGGTTAATAATTGTTCAAGATAAAATTTTTCTTGTACTTCTTTTGGTCTAGATTTACTATAGGATAAATTACGTTCTTTGAAAATCTCTCTCAAATAACCTTCATGAAATAAAGCTTTTGTTTTATACCCAAAAATCTCTCGTGTATTTTCTTCGTTTTGTTCAAACTCACTTGCTAAATCTTCAGGATCACTTTGACTGACATCAAAATATTTAATATATTGCTTTAAAAGTTGATTATTTTGTGGGTTTCTAACAAAAAAGTTTCTATTTCCTAAAAACCAAGTTTCAATACAAACTTTTTGGATAATAATTTCTAATTGACAATTTTCTGGTAAAGTTTGAAAAGGTTTATTTTGTAAATTGAGTTTAATTTTCTCGAATGCTTCTACTTTTTTCTCGGAAATAGTCAACCTATCTGCGTCTGTGAATAGCACCAAGTAGTCATATTTTGGTACTTCGTTAATTTCTTGAATAGCATTAGCAGCAACTCGATAACAGTCAGGAACACCCATATCACTTTCATAATAATAGTTATTCTGACTGACAGTATCAAAACTATCCACTTCCGTTAAATTTGGAAGAAGTACAGATAACCACTTTTTATAAACAATCGCTTCCGTTTTCCCTTCAAATACAAAATAGAAATTCATAATTGTTTTTCAAGAATTTTGATTAATTGAGTGAATGCTTCTTGTTTAGATTTACCTAAATGATAATCTGACGCATTACGAATATTAATATGTCCACCTTTGCGAGTAACTATTTTCCAATATTCATAGGGAATATTATTGATAATATAAGGATGATGACTGGTAGCTAGAAACTGCAAAGTTTTATTTTCATGAATCAGGTCATCAGTCAATATATCAATACAATTTATGCCTAAACTATTTTCAAATTCATCAATTAGTATTACAGTTCCTGGATTTGAAAGGTAAATTTCACTAAGATGAATAAGTGTCCTCAACATACCTGAAGACATCCTATCTTCTCTAATCCATTTCCGTACAGATTTTTCTTTTATAAAAACAAAAGGAATAAAAACATTTTTTGGAAGATCATCTCTGTCAAGAAGTTCAACTTTGATATCTTCTATTTGTTGAAAAATATCAATGAAACTTAATCTAATTTTATCGAAAACATCTAATTTATGGAAATAAGTTAGATATAGTTTAGTTAAAATATCTTCATCACTATTAACTATACTATCTAATGTTTTATATTTACTGCTGAGAAAATGCAAAGGTTTATCTGGCATTTTATATATACCGTTTCTTGTTTGATTGCGGTATTTAATTCTATTCAAAGCATCATAAGCGTCTTTAATATCGCTTTCTTCTTTCAAGATATATATCATTGATTGATGTGAAGAAAGCTTAGGCATTTGTTGATCTTTAAACTTTATTGTTTTTTGATGACGTTCAATCAAAACATCATTGCATAAAGTCAGTTTTTCATAAATCAATGATGGTTTTTCTCTTTCATCTTTATCATCAAAAATTAGTTTATCAGCTTCAAGAGCATCAAAACTACCTTCCCAAATAAATTCATTACCCTGAACAGTAGAAAATTTTATTTCCCATTCCAAACCATTGATAGCTTTTCCATTGGCAATACGGTTTAAATCAGTAATCGCACGCAGAATCTGAGTTTTACCCGCACCAGAAACACCTACTAAAAGAGTTAAATTTGATGAAAGGTCAACTTCATCAAAATCCCACCCTAAAAAATTGTTCTTGATTCTAAGTGAAATGATTTTCATGATTTAAACAATATATAAACTGTTGATATTGTAACTTACTTCCTTTGTTTTTCCTTATTCGCGTGAGAACTATTGGCAAAACCATCTGTTATAGTTGATGACAGACAACTATAACAGGTGAAATTATGCGCCCATCATTAAACAAGACTTCAAAGGTAGAAGTGCGATGTACCGGAGAAACCAAGGAAGATATAACCAGGAAGTTAATAGCTGTGGGATATAAGCGCAGCTATAACGGAAAAGTCAATCCAGATTTAGTCAGTTTCCTGAAAGACTTATCTAGCAAGTCTTTGGAGTGGTTTGAAAAAAACTTTTCCAAAACTATTGACAAAT